>JAIPDT010000010.1 GCA_021737545.1 Desulfobacteraceae bacterium | reverse complement strand
AAGTACGCTGCATTCCTCGATATTTGCGCGCCTTGATCTTGAATTTTTTACTTTGCCATCTAAAAATTGACTTTTTACGAAACTGTCATCTTTTAAAGACATCGAAATTCAAATCCCGCAATCTGGAACATAAACTGATATGAAAAAACGCCGGATCGGCATACTGGGATCCACGGGATCCATAGGAAAGAGCACCCTGGCAGTGCTGGCTCGCTTCCCGGAGCGATTTGACGTAAACGTACTTACAGCCGGCGGCAATATCGAGCTCCTGGCTGATCAGATCGAAAAATTCAAACCCGATATTGCGGCGGTTTATGACGAGACGGGCGCTTTTGCCTTAAAGGAAAGACTCTCCAGGGACGCCGGCACTGAGATACTTTTCGGAGAGCCCGGTTACCGGAGGGCCGCAGCGTACGAAGACCTTGACTTGGTAGTTTCCGCCATGGTCGGGTCGGCGGGACTTTTGCCAACCATGGACGCGATTTATGCAGGCAAGGATATTGCGCTTGCCAACAAGGAAGTCCTGGTTATGGCGGGCGAACTGGTCATTCGGGAAGCCGGTAAAAGGGGTGTTCGCATACTGCCTGTGGACAGCGAACACAGCGCGGTATTCCAGTGCATATCCGGCAACCGGCACAACGATATCGAGCGGATACTTTTGACCGCATCCGGAGGGCCTTTTTTGGATCGGCCGAATCAGGATCTTGCAAAGATTACTCCTGCGGATGCTCTGGCTCATCCCACTTGGCAGATGGGGGAGAAGATCACCATTGATTCCGCGACCCTTATGAATAAAGGTTTGGAAATAATAGAAGCCTCGCATCTTTTCACTATGAGTCCGGCCCGGATTGATGTGGTGGTTCATCCCCAGAGTATCGTGCATTCCATGGTGGTCTTTTGCGACGGCACGGTAATGGCGCAGATGGGATTGCCTGACATGAAGGCTGCGATTGCCTATGCGTTGTCCTGCCCGGAACGGCTGCCGCTTGGTCTGTCGTTTCCGGATTTTGCGGAACTTGGAAAACTTACTTTCCGAGCTCCGGATCTGGAGAAGTTTCCCTGCCTGAGCCTGGCTTATCAGGCCTGCAAAATCGGCGGAACCATGCCGGCGGCAATGAATGCTGCAAACGAAGTGGCTGTGGCTTCTTTTTTAAATCACGATATCGGATTTAACCGTATTCCGGGGTTGATTGAAGATGTTATGAATAAATGTAACCCGGTAAGTGATCCGGGGATTGGCGATATTCTCGAAGCGGATTCTGATGCGCGCAAAACAGCGGAGTCCATGGTGATTGAATAATGGAAGATAAATCGGGTTTTAAAATATGAGCATGGTAATCGGCCTGGTGATCGTCCTTGGCGTATTGATCTTTTTCCACGAACTGGGGCATTTTCTGACAGCCAAGGCATTTGGTGTCGGGGTGGAGAAGTTTTCCCTGGGATTCGGTCCAAAACTTGCCTCAAAAAAGATGGGACGCACAGAGTACAGAATTTCCGTTCTGCCGCTTGGCGGATATGTCAAGATGGTCGGAGAGGAGCCGGATGCGGAAATAGATCCGCAGGACATTGCCTGTTCGTTTACCCACAAGCCGGTCTATCAAAGGATGCTGATCGTGGCTGCCGGCCCGCTCTTTAACTTCGTGCTGTGTATTGCCATTTTTTTCATGCTGTTTTCAGCCATTGGAGTCATGAACTTAAAGCCCGTAGTCGGTGAGGTGAGACCGGATACCCCGGCAGAAGCATCAGGAATTAAAAGCGGGGATATGATAGTTGCCATAGAAGGCCGGACAATAGAGACATGGCAGGAGATGGCGGAAGTTGTTTCCAAAAGCCGCGGCAGCTCTATGACGTTTACGGTAAAGCGCGACGGTGTGAAAAAAGATCTGACACTCGTCCCGCAAAAGGAAACCGCAAAAAACCTGTTCGGCGAAGAACAGGAACGCTACATGATAGGTATTGTTGCCGCAGGTGAGACCGAAACCGTGAGGCTTAATCCGATCGAGGCAATGGGGGAAAGTCTTTTCCGCACTTGGTTGATCATAAAGCTGACAGTGGTTTCAGTGGTAAAGTTGATCCAGGGGGCCATTTCTGTTGAAACCCTGGGCGGGCCGATTATGATAGCTCAGATGGCGGGAGAACAGGTACAGCAGGGAGCAGCGAACCTGCTTTCGTTTATCGCACTTGTAAGCGTCAACCTCGGAATTTTAAATCTTCTTCCCGTGCCGGTGTTGGACGGGGGGCACCTTGTATTTTTCGGCATAGAGGCCGTAAAGGGCAGACCCGTATCACTGCGGTCCAGGGAGATCGCCCAGCAGATAGGCATATTTTTGTTAATGATGCTGATGGTGTTTGTGTTCTATAATGATATTATGAGAATTCTAACCGGATAAGTATTATGGCGCATCGTCTTGAGACTGCTTTTAAACCAGAGCTTTTCGATGCCGAGGGCTCGGGGATTAAAAACAAGGCCCTTTCTTATTTCAATATTTGTACGGAATCTGTACGTACGGTAAATATTGTAACCATTGACAAGGACCTGGGCCCGGATCAGCTGGAAGCCGTGCGCACAGAGATCTTTACTAACCCCGTAACCCGGGTTTCGTCTTTTATGCCGCTGGATATCTCCTTTGACTGGTGTATCTGGGTAGGCTATCGGCCCGGGGTCAAAGACAACCCGGGACATACGGCAATCGAAGCTATCGAGGATGTGCTGGGGGTGAGCTTTTCCGAAGACGAGGGTGTATATACTTCAAGGCGTTACTGTATAAAAGGGGCCGATCTTAACCGAAAGGATGCGGAAACAATAGCCGGGGAGCTTTTGGCAAACGATATAATCCAGCAGGTGAAAATTTTTTCTGCAGATGACTGGGATCCAAAAACCGGCATAGGGGTTATCATACCCAGGGTTTACCTGGATCATACACCCACTGTTACCACCATACCGATTGAATCGGATCAGGCATTAAAGCAGGTAAGTGATGCGCGCAACCTGGCATTAAACCCCAACGACATTCCGGTGATACGCAAATACTTTCTGGATCCGGAAGTCAGGGCTAAAAGAAAGTCCGTGGGCTTAGACGAGCCGACCGACGTGGAGCTTGAATACATCTCCCAGGCCAGAAGCGATCACTGCAACCACAATACCTTCAGGGGCAGGTTTTATTATAAGGATTGGACAACCGGAAAAAGCGAAACCATAGACAGCCTGTTTAAGACTTTTATAGAGACCCCCACCCTAAAGCTCCAGGAGAAAAAGGACTGGGTCGTCTCGGTACTCTGGGACAACGCGGGCGTGGGAAGGTTTGACGAGAGCCATTATTACGTGATCACAGGCGAAACTCACAATTCGCCTTCCAACATGGAAGCCTATGGCGGCGCCATAACCGGCATTGTCGGCGTATATCGGGATCCGCTTGGCACGGGCAAGGGATCGCGCCTTATAATGGGCAGCTACGGTTTCTGCGTGGGCGATCGGGACTACAACGGAGAGTTAAAGCCCAGGCTTCATCCCAGGCGCCTGCTCGACGGTATAATAGAGGGCGTGCGCGACGGAGGCAACAAAAGCGGCATACCAACGCCTTTCGGTCAGGTAACGTTTCATCCCGGATACATGGGCAAATGCCTGGTATTTGTAACCGCGCTCGGAATGATGCCCTCCGAGGTTGCGGGAACACCCGCCGAGCAGAAAACAACTTCGCCCGGTGATCTCGTTCTGATGTGCGGCGGCAGGGTGGGAAAAGACGGCATTCACGGGGTGACGGCATCCTCAGAGATTTTTACCGAACATACACCAGCCGGACATGTTCAGATAGGGGACCCTTACACCCAGAAAAAAATGCATGATTTTTTGCTCGAAGCAAGAGATCGGGGTCTGATACAGTTTGTCACAGATAACGGCGGAGGCGGGCTGTCGTCCTCTGTGGGCGAGTCAGCCCGTTTATCCGGCGGCTGCGTGGTATGGCTAGACAGGGTTCCTCTTAAATATGCCGGCCTGGATCAGTGGGAAATTTGGGTTTCCGAATCCCAGGAACGTATGACCGTTGCGGTGCGTCCTGAAGATGTGGATCAGTTTTTGGCGCTCTCGGAAAAGCATGCCGTGGAAAGCACCGTAATAGGTAAATACACTGATTCAGGCAATCTCCATATTACCTACCAAGGCGATACTTGCGCTTATGTCAGCATGGATTTTTTAACCCGGGGCTTTCCCAAATGGGAGTTTGAGGCCGAATGGATGCCTCCTGAAATGAGGGGGCTTTATGAGCCGGTGCTCGGTGAGCCGACAGATTATGCCGGGCTTTTAAAAGATATTTTGGCAAGGCCGAATATCTGCTCCAGGGAATGGATCATCCGGCAGTATGATCATGAAGTCCAGGGTAGTTCGGTTATAAAGCCGCTGGTGGGAAAAGACCGGGATGTCAATAGTGACGCCTGTGTTATCAGGCCGGTGCTGACATCAGAGCGGGGGCTGGCTTTTTCTCAGGCTCTGTTGCCCTTTTATTCTGCAATAGACGCATTCCACATGACAGCCTGCACCATAGACGAGGCTGTGCGCCGACTGGTGGCTGTCGGGGGAGACCCTGATCATATCGGAGGGGTGGACAACTTCTGCTGGCCCAATATCCAGTTTGATCCTAAAGGAAATCCTGACGGCAAATTCAAGGCAGCCCAGCTGGTACGCTCCTGCAAGGCGCTTTCAGAAACCTGCCTTGCATATGATGTTCCGCTTCTGTCAGGGAAAGACAGCATGTATGTAGACGGTCATTTGCCGGGCGGATACGGAGAAACTCACAAGCTTTCAGCTCTTGAGACCATGCAGTTTTCCGCTACCAGTGTTATAGAAGACATCAACTGCTGCGTGACAATGGATCTGAAATTTCCGGGAGATCTGCTTTATGTGATCGGCGAAACAAAAGATGAGCTCGGCGCATCCGAGTATTATGACAGGTTCGGATATACCGGTTTAAATGTTCCCTGTCTGAAACCGGATCACCTTCTGCCCGTGTATAAGGCGGTCCACAAGGCTGTTTGCCGCCGGTTTGCATCGGCTGTCCATGGCGTATACCGGGGCGGCTTGGGTGTGCACCTGGCCTTGTGTGCAATTGCGGGCAATCTAGGCTTAAACGTTGACCTTGACCTCATCCCTGTCAGCCGCCATCTGCGTCCGGATCATCTTTTGTTTTCCGAATCCCCGGGCCGGTTTATCGTAACAGTTGATCCCAAAGACCGGACAGGGTTCGAAGCCTTTCTTCAGGACCACCCGTTTGCCTGTATCGGGAAGGTGACTGAAGACGGAGTTTTTGGGCTGCGAAACGACGGTCGCAACTTGGTTTCAATATCTGTGGAAGAGCTCAAATCCACCTGGAAGCGACCATTTGAAAACCTGGTATAGCCGGAAAAGGAAGAGCATGGCTTCAGATAATACGAATTGCAAGGTCAATGCACTAGTCCTGACCGGATACGGTTTGAACTGCGACGTGGAAACAGCCCACGCCTGCGAGTTGGCGGGAGCACGCGCCGTTTGTGTGCATATAAACGACCTGATCGCGGGCACGGTTCACCTGGAAGATTTCCGGCTAATGATTTTTATCGGCGGGTTTTCCTGGGGAGACGACCACGGCGCAGGGGTGGTCCAGGCAGTGCGCATGAAGAAGAACGCAGGAGACCGGATTTTAAGGTTTATTGACAAGGGCAACCTGGTTCTCGGCATTTGCAACGGATTCCAGACGCTTGTCAACCTGGGCCTGCTGCCCGGGTTTGAAGGCAATTACCAGGACCGCTCGGTAGCGCTGACCCACAACGACTGCGGCAATTTCAGGGATGACTGGGTGAATCTTCAGATAAATACTGCTACACCGTGTATATTTACAAAGGGGCTTGAGTATATCGAGCTGCCGGTGCGCCACGGGGAAGGCAAGTTCATTGCAGATGATTCAGTCATAGAGCGCCTGATGAGTCAAAACCAGGTGGTTTGCAGGTATGCTTCATCAGACGGCTCTTCCGCAAAAGGCAGGTTTCCTCAAAATCCCAACGGCTCCATAAACGACATTGCCGGCATCTGCGATCCCACCGGCCGGATCTTCGGCCTTATGCCGCACCCCGAGGCCTTCAATCATCCGTCAAATCATCCTGACTGGCCGCGCCTAAAACATATGACTCTACGAGGATTAATTTCTCCGGATGCTTTTTACGCCTCCGGCCTACGCATATTTAAAAACGCTGTGCAATATTTTCAGTGATTTAAAAAACAGGAAGATTGCGTTAATTTAAAAAAGATATGGAGGAAAAATAATTGAAAGGAGTTGCAGTGATGCGATTAACATTGTTATATGTAATTGTTTTTGCGTTGATTTTTGTCGGTCATGGATATGCCGAGCTTTACCAGTATAAAGATTCAGAAGGAGTTATACATTATACCGACGATTTCGGGAGTATCCCGGAGAGTTACAGAAATAATGTAAAGATTCAATCGGAGATAAAAAGTGCCCCGCCTGAAAAGAAGGAAGATAAAGAATCAGGCCGAAACCAACAAGAGGATTCAAAAGAACAGAGTGCCGAAAAATCGCAAGTGAAAGAAAAAGATAACAAGGAATTGTTGGAAAAAAGACAAAACCTGATTAATCAGAGGAAAGCACTTCAAGAAGAATATAAGCAGCTCAAGGAGGAGAGGGAAAGATTGTTAAATAACCCCCCGGATGATTCTGCGCCGGCTGCTCAAAAAAGAGAATATTCGCAAAAAGTACAAGAAGTTAATAATCGTATAGAGACTTATCAAAAAAAGGCGGAGGCTTTTGAAAAAAAAGTGGAAGCCTTCAATTCCAAAGTCGATGAGCAATCAAAATCGAAATAAGAGTTTTTCCGGTCAATCGGGATTGGTCTCCATGGATTCTATCAGACGTTCGACTTCCTTTTCCGTGACAGCTCTCAGTTTTTCCATTTTTTCTGAAGTGATTCCTATAAATGGTGTTGCCCCCTCCTCGATGGCAAAATTTTTCTCTGTTTCCTCTTGCTGGTTTGCCGCAGCGTCTGCAGCATGCAGTATAAAGGATAAGATATCGCCTTCTGATTCCGAGGGGTAATGGTGAAACCCAATGGCGTGGGCCTGGCTTGCGGATAGCTTCCATTCTTTTAGATATTCTGAGCCAAGTTGCGCGTGGTTGAAGCCGAATATTTCTGTCTCCGCCTGTTCTATAGTTTTTCCGTTTTCAAGGTATTTTTCAAGACGCTTTTTTTCTTTTGCAATGTAAGGGTCGAGGATCAGCATGCCGGCATCATGGAGCAGTCCTGTAATGAATGCGTCGTCTGCCAAATCCGGGTAATTTTCTTCTGTAATCGTCCTGGCGGCCAGAGCCGTGAAAAGCGAATGCTTCCAGGCCTCCCCGGCTCCAATGCCGTAGCCGCTTAGCTGTTTGCCCATCATTTTAGATGAGCTTACCACAACTATCATTTCAAACAGGGTTTTAAATCCCAGAAGGGCAGATGCCTGCTGAACCGAATTCACCGGCACCCTTACTCCGTAGTATGCGGAATTGGCAAGTCTTAAGACGCGCGCGGCCATTGCCTGGTCTGCTTCAAAAACCTGTGCAATATCGCTGAATCCGGCTTTTTCATCAGATAAAACCCGATTTGCGCGGGCAATGACCTGGGGCATTGGAGGAAGAGCCCTTGCGGACTCAAGGATCTTTTGTATCAGTTCCTGGCCTTGTTCAGGCATTGGTCTTTTTCGCTCCTTTAGGTTTTAAGTGATTAAGTATAAGAGCTTCGGGATTTAAAAATGTAATCATCCCTACTTATTATTATCGGCAGGATTCATCAAATCTTTAGCCACAAGGCACAAAAAAGCATGCCGTCCCGGCCTCGAGCCGGCACGGCAAAAAGGGATGCGGACGGATAAAAGTGTTTGATGCAATGAGGTTTTTTAACGCATGGCCTGGATCGGCATGCCGGCGCTTAAGTCCTGTTTTGACTCTGTTATTAGCACGGTAGCGGTCTTGTCTTCGGTGTGCAATACCACCAGAGAGCCCATTTCCTGGAATTCGAGCCTTTTGGTTTGCCCGGCCCGGGAGCGCAGCCCTTTTTCCTCCATTACAGGATAAAGGATATGGTATTGCTGGCCGATTTCAACGCCATGGTTGCTGCCCTTGTCTATAAAGGCGATGATCTGTTCTCCGAGTATCTTCCAGCCGTCTTCCGACTTGATGATTTTGCCTTCTGTGCCCTTAACACCGGGCTTTAGCTCAAATTTTTTCTTGCGGTGCATGAAGGGCATAAGCTTGTCGCCTTCTTCAATTTCTCTGAATGTGGCCATTATACGGCCTATAACAAGGTTTTCCCGGAGTTCGAGGATTTCGACAACTCCTGTGAGGATGTGCTGGACACCTATACGTTTATTTGTTTCAGGAGCGCGTACCGGGCTTATGGTGCGGTAAAGAAAAAAGGCGTCTCCGGGCGCGATGCTGCTGCCGGCCTCAGGGCGGATATAAATCCTGTCGTCTGTGCTGATAAACGTTTTGTCCCCCATTGATTCAAACAGGGTGCCCCAAGATTTAACTTCGTGGTCACGGATAAATCCTACCGAGTTGATTTTGGAGAACGTGAAGTATTTTTTTTCCGGCTCTTTTGTCTCCTTTTCGGGTTCCGGCTCGGATTTCTTTTCTCCGTAAAAGGATTTTTTGTATATGCGGATACGCTGGCCCGGGTATATAAGATGAGGATTTGAAATCTCCGGATTGTAATGCCACAGATCCGGCCATTGCCAGGGAGAGTCCGAGAATTTTTCAGAAAGGTCCCACAGGGTATCGCCTTTTTGAACAGTGTAGTAAAAGCCGGCCTCGGTTTTTATGATATGATCTTCGATGTCGGCATGGGCGAAACCCGCCGTGCCAACAGCCGCGAAAATCGAAATAATGACTGGTATAAAATATTTTTTTAACCTTGCAATTGCGTATGCATTCATGCCATGCCCCTATAATTAAGTGGGTTGGAGACAGTGAAGAAAAAAACGATCCGACCAACGGAATTTCTATTTTTTTCATAAAGAATTTTTCGTTTTTTGTCAAGATATTGCAGGCAGTTTTCAGAATTTTTGCTTGACCTTCTGCCAATTATTGCCTATGAATCTTGAAAAAAGCTTGATGAGGCCGAATAGGACGATTTTTATAAAAATCAGGTGCGTTGTGAAAAATTTGGAAAACTGTAACCGAAACGTTATCGAGAGTGTTTATTTTTGGTGGTGGCGGCTGACAGTCGAAACGGCGGGGTATGCCCTTCGGCCGGTGCCGTATTAAAAGCAACCGGAGCAAAGCAGTGAAAATAGAAACCGTGGGGCCCCGCCGGGCTTCACGGTTTTTTGTTTTATTGGAGGGCGGGTTGTTTAATAAATATACTGTAGGAGGAAGAATCCATGCTTATAGTGATGCGTCAGGACGCAAGCCGGGAACAGATAGATGCCGTAATACGCGCCATTGAGGAAAAAGGGTGTTCAGCCCGTCCCATTCCGGGCGGAGAGCGGGTTTCAATCGGAGTCCTCTACAACACCGGTCCAATCGATCCTGCGGTATTCCAGGGCATGCAGGGGGTCAAGGAAGCCATCCCGGTCACCAGGCCTTACAAATTGGTCAGCCGGGAGGTTAAGCCTCATGACAGTGTTATAAGGGTGGGAAATGCATCTATCGGCAAAGACAGGCTGGTGATCATAGGCGGTCCGTGTGCTGTGGAAAGCGAATCCCAAGCAATGAATACGGCAGAACGCGTAAAAAAGGCCGGAGCCGATATTTTCCGTGGCGGGGCCTTTAAGCCGCGTACATCGCCGTATGCTTTCCAGGGCATGGGCGAAGCAGGATTAAGGATCCTTGCCCGGGTGCGGGAAACCTTTGATCTTCCTGTTGTCACAGAGGTGTTGGATCTGGAACATTTTGACATGGTGGAAAAATACGCGGATATCGTACAGATAGGCACCAGAAACATGCAGAACTTCAGCCTTTTGCGCCGAGCAGGAGAAGCGAAAAAACCGATTCTGCTCAAGCGGGGCATGTCCGCAACAGTTGAGGAATGGTTGATGGCAGCCGAATATATTTTGTCTGAGGGCAATTCGGAGATCATTCTCTGCGAACGCGGTTTGCGCACTTTTGTGCGCCACAGCAGAAATACTCTGGATTTTTCCGCAATCCCGGTAGTCCGTAAGGAAAGCCATTTACCCGTAATTGTTGACCCGAGCCATGCCGCCGGATTAAGAGACCAAGTCCTTCCCCTGAGCCGGGCTGCCGCCGCTGTTGGCGCTCATGGGCTGATGGTGGAGGTGCACAGTGCGCCTGATTCTGCACTGTGCGACGGCGGTCAGTCGCTTTACCCGGATCAGTTCGAAGTCCTGTGTAACCAAACCCGCGCCATTCAAGAAATTTCCCGGCAAAACGACAAAATAACAAGGGGCTGAAGTGAGACAGCTAAATATCTCCGGTCAAGCCGGAAACTCGATTATCCTGGTGGGCGAGCGCCTGGAAAACATACGGACGCACCTGCCGCCAGAAGCGCGTGTAATTATCATAACAGATGAAACGGTGGAAAGCCTGTATGCTGAACAGATGCCGGCTGCCGAGCGGATTGTGATCGGCACCGGCGAGGCGGCCAAGACCCTGGATACCGCATCCGCTGTTTATCATCGGCTTATCCGGATTGAAGCGGATCGGGGAGTGTTTTTGCTCGGAGTAGGCGGGGGCATTGTATGCGATATTACAGGTTTTGTGGCGGGCACATATCTGCGAGGTGTAAGATTTGCAAATATCGCCACCACCCTGCTTGCTCAGGTGGATGCAAGCGTGGGGGGAAAAACCGGGGTGAATTTCGACGGTTACAAAAACATGATCGGTATGTTTAACCAACCATCGTTTGTGGTATGCGACCCTATGGTGCTCCAAACCCTTTCAGATCGGGAGATTGCAAACGGGTTTGCAGAAATTGTCAAACACGCGGTCATTTATGATGCAGAATACTTTACCCTAATAGAGAAGTATGCAGATCAGGCCCTTGCTCTTGAACCGGAACTGATGGAAAGAATTATTTACGATTCCGTTGCAATAAAGTCGGATGTAGTCAATCGTGATGAGCTTGAGCATGGTGAGCGGCGAAAACTCAATTTCGGCCACACTATCGGCCATGCAGTAGAAAAAACAGCCGGCTTGTTGCATGGGGAAGCAGTCAGTATAGGCATGGCTGCCGCAGCCATGATCTCAGTGCGAAAGGGTCTTATGGCAGAAAGCGATGCAGAGCGTATAAAAGCCCTGCTAGTGAGTCTCGGGCTGCCCATAGAGGCGCGGTTTGATCCGGAATCCGTATTTGACGCCCTGGCAAGAGATAAAAAGCGCATGGATGACAGCATACATTTTGTGTTGCTTGCGGGAGTCGGGCAGAGCATTATGGAGCCGGTGGAGCTCGGAGAATTAAAGCAATTTCTTGAAAATCTTGCGGGCCGGTGAATTATTTGATGCTGAAACGGGGATTTTCGATCCGCTCGCTTTTGCATACAGGGCATTTGCCCGGCCTTGTTACCCGGTCCCGGTTTTTAAAAACGTATCCGCAGGCTATGCAGGAAGCAGGTATTGTTTTCAGCTTTTTTCCCTGTTTGGATAAACTTTTTGCGATATGGGGAAGATGGTCGTAGACATCCTTTTCACTGATGCTCAGGAGCTGTGAAATCTGCCTTGCATCGTGTTCGTCATATTCCAGAATTTCGATAATCCGTTGTCTGATGGTGGCCATAAAGTTTCCTCTATCCGCTTTTTTCTATCACATTACAACTATCCGGAAAATCAATTTTAAGCTTTAAATTACAGTTCATAATATATTATGGATGTAAAACAAACTTTGGACAAGGAGACCATCCGGATGGATCTTACTTCATCGCTGCTCTGCAGTTATCGATCAGTTAAAAGCCGGCTGCACGGATTTCCCCGCCGGAAGGTGCTGGTTCTGGAGGGCGGCGGGATGCGCGGGATTTTCCTGGTGGGTGTGCTTCAGGCTTTCACGGAAAGAGGGTATTGCCCCTGGCAGTGCATTATCGGCACTTCAGCAGGAGCTTTAATAGGTACGGCTTACGCGGCATCCCAGATTCACCTGGCCCGCGACGCCTTTTTCTCGGAGCTTCTCACCGGCCGTTTTATTCGTATGAGCAACATATTCCGGCCTGAAAAACATGTGCTCAACCTGGACTGGATGGTTGACAATTTTGTAAACGGTCATGTTGACACCCTGAATATTGGGCGTTTGCGAAATTTTTCCTGCCCTGTTCTTATTGCTGCCACCAGTATCTACCAGCACGCTTTTCCCGAGCCTGTGTATCTGAGCACAAAGAAAGATTATATACCCGCGGCGCTTAAGGCCTCTGCTGCGATTCCGTTTTTTTACCGTAACTTTATTCCTTATAAAAACGAGCTTTTGATGGACGGCAGTGTCTGCGATCCGATTCCTTACAAAAAAGCCCTGGAGCTGGGTTTTTCAGAAAAAGATATCCTGGTGGTCACAACCAGGCCCAGGGGGTATCGCAAGCACAGAGAGTCGTTTTGGATCAAGATGCTCTATGAGTCATATTATAATGAAGATCAGTACCGATACCTGCTAAAGTCCCTTGACAACCATTGCGGCAGGTATAATCAACTGCTCGACGAACTGGATCACAATCCCTGTATTGATGTGATCTATCCTCCCGAAGACTTCAAGGTCAAAAGGCTTACCCGCAATGAGGAAAAGATCCTGGAAGGCTTTGAGCATGGAGTCAGGGCGGCAAGACGTTATTTATACACTATATCGGAGGAGTAATGGGTTTGTTTAGTATTTTTGCAGGAAAAAAGCCTGAGGATCATGAAGAGAGGGGAGATGAATGTCTTCGCAACAAAGCTTTCGGAGACGCCCGGATTGAATTTGAAAAAGCGCTGCATAAAATAGAAACCCGCTTTGCGGAAAAAAAGCATTTAACAGACCGGATTCAAGAGAAGCTTTTTTCTGCAAGCGAATCGCTTGCAGAAGAGCATATAAAAAACGCGGAGGCTCTGGCAGAAGCAGGGGATACGGCCGAGGCCGCAGAATTCTGTCAACTGGCGATGGATCTGACAAAAAAGGAAAAAACCAGGCAGAGAATTACACAGGCAATGCAGCAGATAGCGGAGAAAAGCGGGGAAAAACAGATCCCGAGCAGAGAGGCTGAATCAGGCCAAAGCAGGGGGGCTTCCACTGATAATAGACAAGGCCGCGATTCACTGGAGCCTGATATGGAAGACGGAAACGATGAAGAATTGTTTACGGTTCTGTTAAACGCTCTTCCGCATGACACCGCAGAAGTATACCGTCAATATGGAAATTCATTTGCAAGAGGATATACCGCTCTTAACAGGGGGGATTTTGATAAGGCAATCGAGGAGCTTTCCGCTGCCATGGAGGAAAACAAGGAGGAATCCACACTTATTTCCCTGGAATTGGCAACAGCATACTTGCATGCAGAGAACCACGGCCGGGCAAGACAACTGCTGGAGTCTTTTATTCGGCAAAACCCTAAGGAAATCCGCGCATACCATCTGCTCTGCGATATCTACTGGGAGGCCGGGGAATTTGTTGCAGCTTCTCAATTGATTGAATCCGCTCCCCCGGAAATCCGGAGATCGTCTTTTATTGAGCTGCTCGATGGCGAAACCCGTTTTCAGGCAGGAGATTTGGAAGGCGCCAGGACGGTATTTAATGCCTGCATCGAGGAAAACGGCGCTGATGAAATAGTGTTAAGATCTCTGGCCAAAACCTGTGAGGCCGCGGGCGACATTGAAGATGCGCGTGAGCTGTATGCACAGATCATGAACCATTGCACATCCTGCCAGGCAATCATAGATCCTTTTATCAAGAGACGTTATGCGGAATTGAGCTTTGAGAGCGGGGATATTTCCCCGAAGCTGCTGGATCTGTTTTTTTCTTTAGTCCAGGAGGACCCCGACAACAGGGGTGTTTATTACCTGCATATAGGCAGGATTTATGAAAAGCTCGGAGAGCAGGAGCAAGCCGGGCGTTATCTATGGCTTGCCGGACAGCTTGAGGAAGGTTCATGAAAGATTTGAGCCCGAATTTTCGAACCTCAGGCTTCCTGCATTCCCTGTCCGCTGCCAACCGGCTCGAACAGAGATCCGGCTTCAAGGGGTTTTTGTTTTTCCCGGGAATGCTGTTTGCCAGCATGGAAAAATGGTGGGCAAACGGCGGGAAGCGATCCGGTTTTCACGAGGGGCTGGACCTGTGTTTTTTTGCCGGGGCGCGGGGCAGACGATTCAGGCTGGATGAAACCGTGAAGGTGCCGGCGGCTTTTGACGGGCAGGTGAAAGGTATAATCAGCGATTTCTTAGGCAGCACCGTTATCATGACCCATAAAGATCCTGGCCTGGATCGTGAATTTTTTATTCTCTATGCACACTTGCGCCCGGATGAAAAAATTCATGCGGGTAAGCGGCTTAGGGCCGGCCAAACCTTTGCCGCAATTGCTCCGCCCGGTAATAACCAGAGTCTTCCCCCGCACCTGCATCTGAGCGTGGTGGATTCAGGATGCCTTCCATCTTTGGATATTTTGGAATGGCAGGTTTTAAACTCTCTTGAACAGGAAAGGTTTATGGATCCAATGGCCTTGATAAATGGCAGGCGGGAGATTATTGGTTATGATCCGGGAATCGATCTTTTTGAGGATTTTGTCCCGGCGGGTGAAACGCCTTGAATTTCCGTGAAAGCTTTGTTATATAAATTTACTTTTTACGAAACCATCACTTTTGAGCGATTTAATTCCATGTTCATGGAGGATTGATGATCAGAGTTGCTGTTGCAGGCGCAACAGGATATGCCGGGGCCGAACTGGTCCGGATTCTTGCCGGCCACCCGGAAGCGGTGTTAACCGTGCTTACTTCACGCCAGTACTCGGGTTTGCCTTTTGACAGAATATATCCCGCCATGGCAGGGGTTATTACAAGGCAATGCGAGACTTTTGATGTCGAGTCGGTCTGCGACCGTGCAGATGTTATATTTACAGCCCTGCCGCACAAATTTCCCATGGAAATTATTCCGGGCATCCTGGAGCGGGGGTGCAGAGTGGTTGATCTTTCCGCGGACTTCCGGTTCAGTGATCCTGCGGTTTATGAAGCTGCCTATCAGCCCCATACGGCAAAAGAACTCCTTTCCACGGCTGTTTACGGTCTTTCCGAGGTGTTTGCAGATGAAACAGCCGGTGCAAAGCTGGTTGGAAACCCGGGGTGTTACCCCACAAGCGTTCTGCTCCCCCTGATTCCGTTGATCAGGTCCGATATGATAGACCCCGCTACGATTATAGCTGATTCGAAGTCCGGAGTCAGCGGAGCCGGGCGAAGTCCAAGCCTTAACACTCTTTTTTGTGAGGCAAACGAATCGTTTAAGGCTTACAAAGTCGTTGCTCACCGCCATCAACCGGAAATGGAGCAGATCCTTGGCCGGATTGCGGGAAAGGATATAAACATTAGCTTCGTACCTCATTTGGTGCCTATGAATCGGGGCATGCAGACCACTGTTTACGCCTCCCTGGCAGAAGGTGTCGGCGGTGAAGCAATACGGGACTGCCTGCATGAATATTACCAGGGGCGCAGATTTATCCGGATCACCGAGGACGGACGCCCGCCTGACACCCGGGATGTAAAAGGGACCAATTACTGCGATATTGGTTTTGTAGTGGACAGCGGCAACCGCAGGCTGATCCTTATGTCTGTCATTGACAACCTGGTAAAAGGTGCTGCAGGTCAGGCGGTACAAAACATGAATATAATGTTCGGCCTGGCGGAAACCGCGGGATTGACCTCGGCTCCTTATCCGGTGTAGATATTTTCCCGACAGCCGACTGATCTTGGCCGAGTAATAAAATCTAACTTTGATAGGATCGTAAAAAGTCATTTCTGGGCTCACGGAGCGAAGAAATCGACTTTTTACGAAACCATCAACTTTAACCGCAAAAAAAGAGGAGTTTTAAAATGACGGCACAACTGATTAAAGGAACCGAAATCCGGGAGCAGATCCTTGAAGAAATTGAAAAAGAGGTACAGGAGATCAAGGAAAAGCACAACGTCGTGCCCGGGCTGGTAACCATCCTGGTCGGAGAGAATCCGGCATCTGTATCTTATGTTTCTTTGAAAATCAAGACTGCAGAGCGTCTTGGCTACAAGGAGATCCAGGACAACCAGCCTGAAGACATCTCGGAAGCCGATCTTCTTTCCCTTATTGACAAATATAACAAGGACGACTCCATTCACGGCATCCTGGTGCAGTTGCCGCTTCCGGACCACATTGACGATAAAAAAATCTTAACCGCCATTGATCCTGACAAGGATGTGGACGGATTTCATCCCGTCAACGTGGGACGGCTTATGATCGGCGGCTCCGAGGTGAAGTTTCCGCCGTGCACGCCTGCGGGCATACAGGAAATGATCGTGCGGGCCGGCGTTGAGACCAGCGGCGCGGAAGTCGTGGTGGTTGGCCGTTCCAATATCGTGGGCAAACCGATTGCCATGATGATGTGTCAGAAGGGCAAGGGCGCCAATTCCACTGTCACGATCGTTCATACACGTACAAAAGACCTTGAAGCACACTGCAAACGCGCTGATATTCTAATTGTTGCAGCCGGTGTGCCCGGCCTGGTCAAGCCGGAATGGATTAAGGAAGGCGCCTGTGTTATAGACGTGGGGGTCAACCGCGTAGGCGAGAAGATCAGCGAGAAAACCGGAAAAAAAGTGGCCATTCTGCGCGGGGACGTGGACTTTGATACAGCCAAGGAGATCGCGGGTTATATCACCCCGGTTCCCGGCGGTGTTGGCCCGATGACCATCACCATGCTGATGAGAAACACACTTAACTCGTTGAAATTCCAACTGGGATTAATGTAGTTGCCTTGTAGCACAGATTTTGATACTTTTAAAAGCTGAAAGTCCCCGGATTATGCCATGATCAGACGCCGAGGTCTTTCAGCTTTTTCCGTTTTGACTTTCCCTGGTGCAGACCTTCTGCGGCACTTGACGAACAGGAAAAGTATACGCATAATATTTTTACCCCTGCTTTAAAATTATAGAAAATACCAACATAATAGGGAAACAGATGGCAGCACTTGCCGCGACAAATTTTTTGACCAAAATATTCGGCAGCAAAAACGAACGGGTGCTAAAAAAGCTCTACCCGATCGTTGATGAAGTAAACGCGCTTGAACCGAAATTTTCGGAAATGACCGATGAAGAGCTCGCAGACCAGACAACCGTGTTTAAATCCCGGTATCAGGCGGGAGAATCTCTGGATGATCTGCTGCCGGAAGCTTTTGCAGCAGTCCGCGAGGCATCAAAACGGACTCTTGGCATGCGTCATTTTGACGTGCAGATTCTGGGCGGAGTTGCCCTGCACCAGGGCAATATCGCGGAGATGAAAACCGGTGAAGGAAAAACCCTGGTGGCCGCTCTTGCCATTTATCTAAACGCTTTGTCAGGCAAAGGCGCCCACGTGGTTACTGTCAACGACTATCTGGCCGCGCGCGATGCCGAATGGATGGGACAAATTTACAGGTTTCTGGGCATGAGCGTGGGCACGGTCGTCCATGGTATGGACGATTCCGAGCGCAAGGAGGCTTATGCCTGCGACATTACCTACGGTACCAACAATGAGTTCGGCTTCGACTACCTGCGCGACAACATGAAGTTTGACAAGGAATCTCTGGTGCAGCGGGAACTCAATTTTGCAATTGTGGACGAAGTCGACAGCATCCTTATCGACGAGGCCCGCACCCCGCTGATTATTTCCGGTCCTGCTGAGAAATCCACACATCTTTATTATCAGGTAAACAGCATTGTTCCACATTTAAAGCCCGAAGAGCATTACACGGTGGACGAAAAAGCCAAGTCCGTGACCCTGACCGAGGAGGGCGTGGCCAAAGCGGAAACTCTGCTCAAGGTGGAAAACCTTTATGATCATAAAAATATCGAGCTGTTGCACCACGTAAACCAGGCCTTAAAAGCCCACGCGCTGTTTACCAGGGATGTGGATTATATTGTAAAAGAAGGCAAGGTAATCATCGTGGATGAGTTTACCGGCCGGCTCATGCCCGGCCGCCGCTACAGCGAGGGGCTGCATCAGGCACTGGAGGCTAAGGAAGGCGTCAATATAGAAAATGAGAATCAGACCCTGGCAACCATAACATTCCAGAATTTTTTCCGGATGTATAATAAGCTCTCCGGTATGACAGGTACCGCGGATACGGAAGCAGCGGAATTCAAAAAGATCTATAACCTCGACGTGGTGATAATACCTACAAACGAGCCGATGATCCGGGAGGATCATCCGGATATGATCTATATGACCAAAAAGGAGAAATACGACGCGGCCATTGAAGAGATAATCGAATTAAACCACATCGGCCGGCCGGTGCTGGTGGGCACGGTCTCCATTGATGTCTCGGAGTATTTGAGCGATCTTTTAAAGAAGCGCGGGATCAAGCACAATGTCCTTAACGCCAAGAACCACGAAGCCGAGGCTGAAATTATCGCCAATGCCGGCCAGAAAGGCGCGGTTACCATCTCGACCAACATGGCCGGCCGCGGAACCGATATCGTACTCGGCGAGAGCGTGGCCGAACTCGGCGGTCTGCACATTCTGGGCACCGAACGGCATGAAAGCCGCCGCATAGACAATCAGCTTCGCGGCCGTGCAGGCCGGCAGGGCGATCCCGGTTCCTCGCGTTTTTACCTGTCCCTTGAAGACGATCTGCTCCGGATTTTCGGCGGAGAGCGGATCTCCGGTTTTATGAACCGAATGGGGATGGGCGACGGCGAGCCTATTGAACACAATATGATTTCCAGGGCTATAGAAAACGCTCAGACCAAAGTGGAAGGCCACAATTTCGACATCAGAAAACAGTTGCTCGATTTCGACGATGTGATGAACCAGCAGCGGGAGGTGATTTACCAGCAGAGGCAGCAGGCCTTGAGCGATGAGAATTTAAAGCCCGTTATTACTGAAATGATCCGGGAAATGGCGGACTCAATTGCATGGCAGTATGCTGATGAAAAAACACCGGCCGATCAATGGGACTTAAAAGGACTTTCAGAATCTGTCTTCTCCCAATTCAACCTCAAGCTCGACTTTGACAGGGAAAAGCTCGAAGGCAAAAAGCCTGAAGATCTCTCGGATTTGATTTATGATTCGGCAATGGCTGTCTACAGGGAAAAGGAGCAGTTGATCCCCGAAGACGAGTTTCGCCGGCTGGAGCGTATTATCATGCTCCAGACCGTTGATACGCTCTGGAAGGATCACCTTCTGTCCATGGATCATTTAAAGGAGGGCATAGGCCTGCGGGGTTACGCACAGCAGGACCCGCTGATGGTCTATAAGAAGGAAGCATTTTCCATGTTCCAGGAGATGATAGACCGGATCAAAGAAGAGACATTAAAGATCCTGTTCCGGATCCAGATCGCCCCTTCGGCCGGTGTAGACGACCTTGCCCAGCCAAAGGAACAGGAAATGACCTTTTCTCACGGCGACGGTTCGGCCGACGCAAAAAAGCCCAAGAAGCGCAGTGCTGCGAAAATCGGCCGCAATGCCCCCTGTCCCTGCGGCAGCGGCAAAAAATACAAGAAATGCTGCGGCAGCGGGTAACCTTGTCTTGGTTTGAATCGGAATTTGGGTTGAATTTTGGGACGTATTGATTTTATAATTCCTTGTGGCGGGCTGACAGATTCTGTATGTGTGTTTATATTAAAATTGATGGCAAAGTAAAAAGTCCAATATCTGCGTTGCGCTGCATATCTTCGGAATTTCACGTACGATTAAGTACGCTGCATTCCTCGATATTTGCGCGCCTTGATCTTGAACTTTTTACTTTGCCATCTAAAAACCGACTTTTTACAAAACAATCAATTTTATGATAAATGTTTTTTATAAATCCGGTGTTTCCGGTTATGCGGAGGAACAATGCAGGAATATAACCCGGGAACAGAAGAAGAAGTAATTTCAGAAACCAGAAAATCTTTGCAGGAGCCGCCTATGTTCAGGGTGGTGCTCCACAATGATGACTATACCACAATGGATTTTGTGGTGGAGTTGTTGATGCACGTATTTTACAAATCCTTTGAAGACGCTACCCGCATCATGCTAAGAGTTCACAGGGCAGGAAAAGGGGAGTGCGGTGTTTATACGTATGAAGTGGCGGAAACAAAAATTGAAACTGTACATCAGCTTGCAAAGCAAAGAGGATTTCCGCTGAAAAGTTCTATGGAAAAGGTATAGCCATGATAAGCAAGGGATTGAGTATTGTTCTCAGTCAGGCCGTCAAGGAGGCCAGAAAGCGCAGGCATGAGTATGTCTGCGTAGAACACATGCTCTATGCGATTCTCCACGACAGCGTGGGAATAGAAATAATTGAAAGCTGCGGCGGAAATGTGGAAAACATTCAAAACGAACTGGAAAGGTTTTTCGAGGAAAAGCTCGAAAAGGTGCCTGAGAGCCATGAGTATATCCTGCAGCAGACCATCCGGTTCCAGCGAGTGATCCAGAGGGCGGTCAACCATGCGCGTTCTGCTGAAAAGGAGTCGGTATACGTGGGAGACATCCTGGCCTCAATCCTCGAGGAACGCAAGTCCCATGCGGCTTATTTTCTTGCCGCAGAGGGAATAACCAGGCTCGACGTATTAAATGTTATATCCCACAGCGCTTCAGGGGAAATTTTTAAGGAAAATTCGGATACAGGTATTGTAACCGGCAGAAAAAACAAGAAAAAAGAAGCCGATGCACTGGAGACTTATGCTGTAGACCTGGTGGAAAGAGCCATGTGCGGCAAACTCGACCCCTTAATCGGCAGGGAAGTCGAGATGGACCGTATCGTGCAGGTTTTGTGCCGGCGCAGAAAGAATAATCCGGTTTTTGTCGGTGAACCCGGAGTGGGCAAGACCGCCATGGCCGAAGGGCTTGCCCAGCGGCTTGCTGAAGGCCGGGTGCCGGAGATTCTGGAAAATGCCCGGATATATTCCCTCGATCTCGGAGGTTTGCTGGCGGGCACCAAGTACAGGGGGGATTTCGAGCAGAGACTTAAATCCATGATCGCGGAATTGGAGAAAAGAGAAAACGCGATTTTGTTTATCGATGAGATCCATACCATTGTGGGAGCCGGAGCAACCAGCAGCGGCTCGATGGACGCCTCAAACATTTTAAAGCCGGCTCTGGCCACCGGTGAGCTGCGGTGTATCGGGTCGACTACCTACGAGGAGTTTAAGAACTACTTTGAAAAAGACCGGGCTTTTTCCCGAAGGTTTGAAAAAATCGAGATCCCGGAGCCCTCAATAGACGATACCGTAAAAATTCTTAAAGGGCTTAAGAGCTATTATCAGAACCATCACAGCATAGATTACACCGATTCCTCGCTGAAGGCGGCTGCCGAGCTTTCGGCCAAATACATCAATGAGCGCTATCTGCCTGACAAGGCCATTGACGTAATCGACGAAGCCGGAGTGATGCTCAGGCTGGCCGGATCGGAGCGCAGAAAAAGGGTTCAGCCGACGGATATAGAAAAAGTGGTGGCCAAGATATCCAGGGTGCCGGCCCAGCGGGTGACTTCCACTGACAAGACCAATCTTGCCAGTCTTGAGGAGCGCCTGAAAAAAAAGATCTACGGCCAGGATGCAGCCATTTATTCCATGGTGACCGCCATCAAGCGTTCGCGCGCCGGTCTGGGCGCCCCCGAGCGCCCCATAGGATCGTTTTTATTTACCGGGCCCACCGGTGTCGGCAAGACAGAGGTGGCCAGACAGGTGGCAAGAAACATGGGGGTTCAGTTTCTTCGCTTTGACATGAGTGAATACATGGAAAAGCACGCGGTTGCAAGGCTTATCGGGGCCCCGCCGGGCTACATAGGCTTTGATCAGGGAGGCCTGCTCACCGAACAGATCCGCAAGAATCCTTATGCGGTGCTTTTGCTCGACGAGATAGAAAAGGCCCATATCGATATGTATAATATATTGCTGCAGGTTATGGACCATGCGGCCTTGACCGACAACAACGGTAAAGTCGCGGACTTTCGCAACGTGATCCTGATCATGACCTCCAATGCAGGCGCCAGGGAAATAGCTTCCAATACCATAGGTTTCGGCGGCGTGAACCAGGAGGATACCGGCAGCAAAGGGAAAAAGGCCATTGAAAACTTTTTCAGCCCGGAATTCAGAAACCGGCTTGATGATATTATTAATTTCCGGCCCCTGACCCAGAAAATCATGGAAATGGTGGTCGATAAATTCATGGACGAACTTTCCCCGCAACTTGCGGCCAGAAAGGTGTCTGTCACCCTGTCTGAGAATGCAAGACGCTGGCTGGCCAGAAAAGGCCATGATCCGCATTTCGGAGCAAGACCCTTGGACCGTCTGATCCAGAGTGAAATCAAGGACGTGCTTACAGACGAGATCCTTTTCGGCAGACTGACCAAAGGCGGGGAAGTATTTGTCAAGGTTAAGGATGACCGGCTGATATTTACATTCAGCTAAAAATAATGCCCATATTTCGACTCTCTGACAAGGTGTCATTTCCACCGCCGCATTTTGCTGCCGGAAACGGTCTTCTGGCAATCGGCGGGGATTTGAGCGAATCAAGGCTCCTTCTGGCATATAGAAATGGAATTTTTCCTTGGTTTTCTCATTATGATCCGATATTGTGGTGGTGTCCGGATCCTCGCTTGGTGCTCTATCCAAACGAGGTTCATGTACCGGCACGCCTGCGGCGCAGAATCAAAAGCGGCGTTTTCGAGGTAACAAGCGATACCGCTTTTAACAGGGTAATAACTGAATGCGCCAGAGTGAGAACGGAAAACAACGAGGAAACCTGGCTGGTAGACGAAATGATAGAAGCTTATCAGAATCTGCATGAGCATGGTTATGCTCATTCGGTTGAGACATGGTGCCGGGGAGAGCTTGCAGGCGGCCTTTACGGAGTTTGTTTGGGAGGAGTTTTTTTCGGCGAATCCATGTTCACCCGGCTAACAGATGCTTCCAAGGTGGCCTTGGTTGCTCTGTGCGGTTATATGGCGGAAAATGATTTTGATCTGATAGACTGCCAGGTTGCCACGGGTCATTTAATATGGATGGGGGCAAGGGAAGTGTCCCGGGAAATTTTTTTATCCCAGGTGGCGGCATCGGTTGAAAAGCCTACCCGGAAAGGGAAATGGAAGCTTGGAACAAAACCGTTAATCCCGGTACTCAGTTGCCGAAATTAAGAATCAATTCAAAACCGGTTTCCTTTTACGCAAAAATACCGCCACGGCGGTGTAGCTTGCTTTTAAGGAGGATGATATGGAGTCAGATTGCCTGTTTTGTAAAATTGCAAGCGGAGAGATAAATACGCAATTCTTGATGGAAACCGATGACCTGGTTGCTTTCAAGGATATCAACCCTCTTGCGCCCGTGCATGTGTTGTTTGTGCCCAAGCGGCATATTAGAAGTGTAAACGACCTTACCGAGGATGACGGACCCGTATTGTCCAAGCTGATTTTTGCCGCAAAGGAGATGGCCCGGCAAATGGGGATAAGCGCCACGGGATACAGGCTGTTTTTCAATGTGGAAAAAGGCGGAGGGCAGGAAGTTTTTCATCTGCACATGCACATGATCGGCGGATGGGAGTGAAATTTATTGCTTGATGGAATGGAAACCTGAAAATGCCTAAAACAGTTGCTGAAAAAATATTTGACTCCCATCGGGTCGACAACCCGGCGGGGGAGATGTACGTGCTCGGCCTGGATGCCGTGTTCTGCCATGAGATTACCACGCCGGTGGCTGTCAACGATCTGGTGAGCCGGGGTAAAGACAGGGTGTTTGATCCCTCGCGGATTAAGGTGGTTATAGATCATGTTACCCCTGCCAAGGATTCAAAGACCGCCCTGCAGGGAAAAATCTTGCGGGACTGGGCCAAACGCAATAACATAAAACATTTTTTCGATATCGGCAGAAACGGAGTCTGCCACGTCCTTTTTCCGGAACAAGGATTTGTCCGTCCCGGCTCTACAATTATTATGGGAGATTCGCACACATGCACCCACGGCGCTTTCGGAGCGTTTGCAGCAGGTGTGGGCACCACCGATCTGGAAGTGGGAATATTAAAGGGCGTGTGCGCCTTCCGTTATCCGCGATCCATGAAGATTCAAATCAGCGGCACTCTGCGTAAAGGAGTGTATGCCAAGGATGTGATCCTGCATATCCTGGGCGAGCTTGGAGTAAACGGAGCCACTGATCAGGTAATCGAGTTTGCAGGCCCGGTTGTTGAAGAGATGACTATGGAGTCGCGCATGACGCTTTGCAATATGGCGGTGGAAGCAGGCGCCACCTGCGGGATCTGTTATCCTGACATGACGACGGTGGATTACTTGTGGCCGTTTATCAAGGATGAATTCGACGCTCCGGAAGCGGCCCTGGCTTATTACCGAAAGTTTCTGCCTGATCCGGATGCGCAATACAACAGTATAGTGGAGTTTGATGTAAGCAACCTTTCACCGCAGGTAACTTTTGGATACAAACCTGACAACGTGAGACCTGTATCGGAGATGGAAGGCACACCTGTGGATCAGGTCTATATCGGCTCGTGTACCAACGGCCGGCTCGAGGACCTACGGGTGGCTGCGGAAGTGCTTGCCGGCCGGCGCATAAGTGACTCGGTCCGGGGCATTGTTTCTCCTGCCACGCCCGAGACTTACCGCATGGCCATGGAAGAGGGAATACTCGGCACTTTTCTGGACGCCGGATTCTGTGTGACCAATCCGACCTGCGGGGCCTGTTTGGGCATGAGCAACGGGGTTATTGCAGAAGGCGAAGTCTGCGCTTCTACCACCAACCGCAATTTTTACGGCCGTATGGGCAAAGGCGGGATGGTGCACCTGATGAGTCCGGCCACCGCAGCGGCGACAGCCGTTGCCGGCCATATAACAAATTCCAAGCTTTATGCATAAGCAAAGACCGGAGTGAAAAATATGCGCAATTTCGGGGGTAAAGTCCTGTTTTTGGACCGCTCGGATATTAATACCGATGAAATCATTCCTGCAAGATATCTTACAGAGGTTTCAAAAGAAGCATTAAAGCCTTGTCTGCTCGAAGACCTTAACCTGGAAGGTTTTGATCCGGAAAAAGATATCAAAGGAAGGCAGGTTGTTGTTGCCCGGGCCAATTTCGGCTGCGGCTCCTCGCGCGAGCATGCACCCTGGGCCCTGGAGGTAAACGGCATCCATATGGTGATTGCGGAAAGCTTCGCGAGAATATTTAGACAGAACATGTTTAACTGCGGCATGCTGGCAATTGAACTACCTTCCGAAGCCATAGACCGTATATTTGATGAATTCGCGGGTGCCGACACCGAGATTTATGCCGGCCTGGATACCGGCATACTCAAGGTAAAAGGCGGGGGCGGGGAAGACGAAATCGCCTTTTCCATATCCGAATTCGACCGGGCGCTTGTAGAGGCCGGCGGGTGGGTGGAATACGCGGATCTCCATTATTAGGTATCAGCCATGAAGAGTTTTGAAGATCTTTTTGCCGAGTTGAAAGAAAAAGTTACACGCCTGGATCCGAATTCAGGCACGGTTCGGTTGACTGAAAAGGGGCCCCACGAAGTCGGCAAAAAGCTGCTGGAAGAAGCCGGTGAAGTATGGATGGCGGCCGTCCATGAAAGCGGGGACAGGACTGCTGAAGAGATTTCCCAGTTGCTTTATCACACTCAGGCAATGATGCTGGCCTGTGATTTGTCCCTGGAAGACGTGTATAAGTATCTTTAGCGAAAGATTCGAAAAAGCCGGGGGCGGCTTTGGCAGGGCCGCCCCTGGCTTCTGTTTTATCCGCTCTTGATTTCGATTTTTTTGGGTTTTGCCGCTTCTGCTTTTGGCAGTACGAGATTTAGCACGCCGTCCTTTAATTGTGCGTCGATTTTTTCCTGGTCTATCAACTCGGGAAGCGTGAACTGTCTGTAGTACTGTCCGACTTCATATTCGATCATCAGATCGGTTTCTTCTGAATTTTCAAAAGGCTGGATTTCGCCGGTCAGTGTCAGGGTATTGTCCCGGACATCTATGTTTACGTCATCTGGCTGTACCCCGGGCATATCCGCCATGAGCTTGATTGCGTTTTGGTCTTCACATATGTCCACCGCAGGAGTAAATACGGGGCCCGGTTTTGTTTGCTCGGCGGCACCGGCGACATCCTGTCTGCCTTTTACCTGCATATCCCTGCTTTGAGTTTCGTTAGCCATATTCTTCCCTCCTTTCCCGAAAAATGGGGCCTCTGGTTTTTAGGATTTGATTTCTATTTGCCGGGCTTTTGCTTTTTCGGACTTCGGAGCCGTAACCGTAAGAACGCCGTTCTTTAGCGAAGCCTCGATTTTATCACGGTCTATATCTCCCGGCAGGGTCAGCGCTCTGGAGAATCTTCCTGCTTGACGCTCTCTTCTGTGATATGTTGCATTCTGATCCGCCTCGATTTTTCTTTCCCCGCTGATCGTGATATTTCTTCCTGTTGTCTGGATGTCGAGATTGTCTGCCTGTATTCCGGGCAATTCGGCCCGGAGTATATAGGCATCTTTTTTTTCAGTAAGGTTGATCAGTGGAAATACTCCAGCCTGCGGAATTCGGAATCCCGTATCCGCCTGTCCCATTAGCTGATCTATGTATCTGCGCATACGCTCCATTTCCTCAATCGGGTTTCTCCAGCCGAATTCAGGAAAATCGAACAATCTTCTTGTAATCATGGCAATTCCCTCCTTTTTAGTTCACAGGGCGGTTGTTTGGCCATACTGTTCCACTTCAGCCATTTATTCATACATATCAGTAAGTTGACTTCATCATTAAATTAAGCACAAACTATAAGGTGTCAAGATCTGGTTAAAAAAATTTTTATCCCCTGCCGGAAGCGGGTATAAAATGAAAAACTGGAAAAAAAAGAGAATGTGTATTAAGTTTGTTTTAAACAGCGAAAAGATACTTTATTAAAAAGAGAGTTTGTATGGAACATTTTGTTATAATCGGCGGAGACGCAGCAGGTATGAGTGCGGCAAGCAGGGTCAGGCGCCACCATCCTGATCTGGATGTCACTGTGCTTGAACAGAGCCGGGACGTGTCCTACAGTGCCTGCGGAATGCCGTATAACATCGCGGATCCGGAAAGATATATTGAGGATTTGGTGGTAAGAAAAGCTGAAGTGTTCCGGGAAAAGCAGGGAATCAACCTGCTTACCGGCCATCAGGCAAATTCTATAGACCGGCAAAACCGCGTGGTAGAAGCCGACGGCCCCGGCGGTAAAGCACTGGAGTTTTCATACGACAAGCTTTTGATTGCAACCGGTGCCTTGCCGGTTATGCCGGATATCGATGGCATTGATCTTCCCGGGGTTATGCCTTTAAAACGCCTTGCAGACGGCAGAAACATTAAGGCCTATCTTGCTCAAAACCACGTTCAGGATGCTGTAATTATAGGCATGGGATATATAGGCATGGAAATGTGCGAAGCATTCGCCCAGCTTGGCATAAACGTTAAAATGGCCAGCCGGGGGTTTTTATCCGGGTATAATGGAGAAATTGCAGCAAAAGTATATCAATATCTTCAAGAGCAAGGCATTGAACTTCATGAATCATGTCCGGTCAGCAGCATTGAACGTCACAACGGCCGTCTTCGTGCAAACTGCGGAAAGCTCGCTATTGATGGTGACGTGGTGCTTGTGGGTATAGGCGTTGTCCCAAACAGTGCCATGGCAGCAGAGGCAGGAATTGAGCTGGGCGTCAAAGGTGCCATTTCCGTAGACCGGTACATGCGCACCTCTGACCCGGATGTATTTTCCGCAGGCGACTGTGCGGATGCCTATCATGTGGTCACAGGTGAAAAAGTATGGATACCCCTGGCACTGCGGGCCAACAGGGGCGGCTGGGCGGTTGCGGATAATCTTAAAAAAAATATCACCTCGTTAGATGGTGTTGCCGGCACGTCTGTGTTTAAAATTTTTGATTTGGAGGTGGCGCGTACCGGGTTAAATGCTGAGCAGGCGAAAAATGCCGGGTTTTCTCCGGCGGAGGTGGTAATTGAATCCCGAACACGAGCCCATTCTCATCCGGGCGGCGCACCCATATGGGTAAACGCCGTGGGCGATAAGGTCACGGGCAGGCTGCTGGGCATGCAGATCGTGTCATCGGAAGGCGCGGCTCACAGGATAAATGCCGCTGCGGTTGCGCTTCATTCCGGGATGAACGTGGAGAGTTTTGCCCAGTGCGATCTTGCTTATGCCCCTCCGTTTTCCCCTGTGTGGGATCCCATGCTGACTGCGGCAAACCAGCTTATAAAGAAAATCCAGGAACGAACGGATCACCGGGGAATATAAAAATAAAAGGAGAAGGTATAATGTTTGAACAGTTTAAGCAGTCTTTTGATTTTTCCGTGCTTTCCGACAAAATTGTGGCATATATACCAGACCTTGTGGGTGCAATCCTTTTAATCCTGCTGTTTTGGGTACTCAACAAAGTAATTGCAAAAATATATGCCTCCTCAATGGAAAAAACCAAGGTTGCCCCCGAAGTGCGCTCCCTTCTCGGCCGTTTTATAAAATACTGTGTAATTGTTATAGGCGCGCTTACAGTGGCCGATCAGTTGGGTATTAACATTACCTCTCTGGTTGCGGGTGTTGGGATCGCAGGTCTGGCCCTGTCCTTTGCGGCCCAGGATACCATCGCCAATCTGATCTCCGGAGTCGCACTGATTATAGACCGGCCGTTTGCACAGGACGACTGGATATCCATCGGCGATCTTCATGCCAAAGTTACCGAGATCAGGCTCCGCAGTACAGTGCTTACCACGTTTGACAACGAGACCGTAGTGGTGCCAAACAAGCAGCTTGCCCAGGAGAGAGTGGTCAATTATACGCTCACGCCTAAAATTCGCGTCAGGGTTCCGGTGGGAATTGCCTACAAAGAAGATATCGAGGCGGCCAGAAACGTGATGCTTGAAACCGTAAAAGGTGACAGCCGGATCATGGAAAGCCCGTCGCCGATTGTATTTGTCACTTCTCTTGGAGACAGCAGCGTCAATCTTGAAATGCGGTTTTGGATCGAAGACTCTGTAATGAAGTTCGTGCTGATGTGGGAGTATATAGAAAGGGTTAAGGTGGCTTTGGACAAGGCGGGAATCGAGATCCCCTATCCTCACATGCAGATGTTTGTCGAACAGACCGAGGCCGTGAAGATGCTGGCTTCCGGGCATTAACTGAAGCGGATATTAGTATGTTGCAATCTTACATGGAATTTGCGGCCGAAACAGCATATCTTGCAGGGAGGCTGACCCTTGGTTATTTTCAGGCCGCAATCCGGCCGGAGTTCAAGGAAGATAGTACCCCGGTTACTGCGGCTGACAGGGAAGCGGAAAAACTGATCCGCTCGCGCATTGAAAAAAAGTACCCTGATCATGCAGTTGTCGGAGAGGAAATGGGGGGGTTGGATCACCCTGATAAAAGTCATTGCTGGTATATCGACCCTATTGACGGCACAAAGGCATTTGTCAGGGGAGTGCCTTTATACGGGGTGCTTCTTGGCCTGGAGATCGAGGGGAAGGTCGAAGTGGGTGTAGCTTATTTTCCAGCCTTAAATGAAATGGTGACCGCTGCCACCGGACATGGATGCTGGTTAAACGGCCGCAGGGTAAGGGTTTCTTCTGTATCCGAACTCAGTGATGCGGTTTTGGTATTCACCGATGCAGGAGGCTTTGAAGAATTCGGCAGGCAGAAGGCATGGGAGCGTATCAGAAAAGCAGCCTGGGTAAGGGCCGGATGGGGGGATGCTTACGGCCATTGCCTGGTGGCAACCGGCAGAGCCGAAGTTATGCTTGATCCTGTTATGAATATCTGGGATTGCGCCCCTTTCCCTCCTATCCTGGCAGAGGGGGGCGGCTATTTCGGCGACTGGTCGGGAAATCCCACCATTTACGGAAATGAGGCCATGTCCGTGAATTCACAACTGCTTTTTAAAGTCCTTTCCCTGATCAGGGGGTAGAAGCCTTTGCATGGGCTGCTTCAATAGTGGTGGCAATGATCTCGGCCAGTTTAAGCATGTGCTCCCTTAGTTCGGCCGGGGTTCTGCCCGGATAGCATGCATAGCTCATAACTATGCCGTTTAATCCCGAAAAAATCGCGTGGGCGGATTTGCGGGTTTCATTTTCCACGCCTGCCAGACGAACCGCTTTTTCCAAGCGGTCCATAATAGAGCGCATGGTTTCGTTTAACTTTCCGGTTGCGTTTTCAGAAAGTCCTCCGCTAAGAATAAAACGGCTCATCATCTTGAAAAATGTCATGTTTTCGTTTAAATAGTTGATATACATCCGGCAAAGCCTGCGGAAGGAGTCAGGGCTTTCATCAGTAAGGGCTATGTCTATTAGCCCTGTGATTTCACCGGCACTTTCCAGAAATACATCCAGGAAGAGTTCGTCCAAGCCGGCATAATGATTGTACAGGGTCCCCACGCTTACCCCGGCGGATCTTGCGATTTCGCGGGTGGTGACCTCTCGGAACTCTTTTTTGGAAAAAAGTTCTCTGGCGGCATCCGTAATCAGTTTTCTGCGGATTTCCCGCTCTTCGGCTCTGAGTTGTTCAAGAGTGTTTAAGGCCACGAGTCACCCTCCTTTCAAAACCCTGTGCTGCATTGTTCAATAAAAGTTGTACAAAAGTAAAACTTATAAATTTCGGTTAATCATTGCATATATTGTGATCAAATTTCCAGTATAAATTTATCCTTCGGGAAAATTTCTCATTGTTTTTTGCAGGTTTGACAATTTGTTGCAAACAAGGATATTTCATTATATAAGGATTCTGTAAGCCCCTTGGTAAACAAATTACGGACTGCAATCATGGAACCTTTCAAGGAAAAAGGAATTATTCTCGGCTTATCCGGCGGCATAGCCTGCTACAAGAGCGTGGAGCTGATGCGTCTTTTTCAGGGCGCAGGCGCTTATGTGCGGGTGGCCATGACACGGAATGCTACAAGGTTTGTGGGTCCTTCCACGTTTGAGGCCATCTCAGGATACCCCGTGTTTACAGACATGTTTACCCCGGCCTCGGGCGATCCCATGCGGCATGTTTCATGGGCTGAAAAGGCTTATGCGGCGGTTATTGCCCCCGCCACCGCCAATATTATCGGCAAGCTGGCAAACGGAATAGCTGACGACGCCCTTACCACCCTGATGCTTGCGGTAACCGCGCCAAAACTTATCTGTCCCGCCATGAATACCCATATGTATGAAAACCGGGTCGTGCAGAGAAACCTGGACGTGCTTGAAAAAGACGGATACATTATTGTTGAGCCCGGCGAGGGCGAGCTTGCCTGCAAGACGGTGGGCCCTGGCAGGCTGGCGGATCCGGAGCGGATTTTTACCCGCCTCCATGATGTGTTTCTGCCAAAAGACTTTTTCGGCAAGAAGGTAGTTGTAACGGCCGGCCCCACCCGTGAACCTCTGGACCCTGTCCGATTTATCAGCAATCCGTCATCAGGAAAAATGGGGTACGCTGTTGCGCGGGCTGCAGCCGGCAGAGGGGCGCACGTGATACTTGTATCCGGTCCGACAGAGCTTGAGGCGCCGGCCGGGGTGCGCAGGGTTCAGGTGGCAACAGCACAGGAAATGGCAGAAGCGGTATTTGCAGAAGCGGGTAATGCTGATGCAGTCATCAAGGTCGCGGCTGTATCAGATTACAGGCCTGTTAAAGTAGTTCCGCACAAGGTGAAAAAAGACGAGGAACAGTTGAGCCTGGAGCTTGCCAGAACAACCGATATCCTGGCAGAACTCGGAGCACGCAAAAAAACCGGTCAGATCCTGGCGGGTTTTGCAGCCGAGACCCAGGATCTGGAAGAAAACGCCATTGCCAAACTTGCAGCCAAGAATCTTGACCTGATTGCAGCAAATCTTGTAGGCGGGCATGATTCCGGTTTTGTTTCGGATACAAACCGCATCAGGTTGTTTTATAAAAACGGGACTTCGGAGGAACTGCCGCTGATGGACAAAAATGAAGCAGCCCATGTCCTGTTGGACCGTATTGCGGAATTGGGTAAGTAAATATGGATACCTCACTGGCAGAGGTCCTCGGGGATGCAAGGCAGTACCTGGAATTTTTAAAAGATATCGGTTGTACCAGCATAGGAGGCGGGGAAAAAGGCCGGAAAATCGCAGAGCAGTGGCATGACGAAGCCCCGGCCCTGCAGCAGAATATTCCCCTGCTTCAAAAGCATATCAGCAATTGCCGACGCTGCCGCCTGGCAGACGAACGGGAGGCGGTTGTATTCGGGCAGGGCGATCCAGAGGCGGGACTGATGTTTATCGGGCCTTTTCCTGAAGCGGAAGACCCGGATACCCGTATTCCCTACAGCGGAGAAGCAGGTGCGCTGTTGACCCGTATTATAGAGGCGATCGGACAGAGCCGCGGGTCTGTATACATATGTCATGCTGTCAAGTGTCGGCCGACTTCTGACCGTCTGCCTGACAGGTTCGAGGCAGGCGCATGCAGGCACTGGCTGAAGCGGCAAATCAGGGCCGTTTGTCCGCAGGTAATCTGTGTTTTGGGCGGTTTTGCAACCCAGGCGCTGTTGAAAATTGATGAACCGGTTTCGCGTCTAAGGGGCCGTTTTCATGAATATGAGGGCATATCAGTGATGCCCACTTATGAGCCGGCCTACCTGTTGGTGAACCCTGCGGCAAAAAGGGCTGTCTGGGAGGATATGAAAAAAATCATGGCTATTATGGGTGATTAAATATCCATTGACATCACGGTGAAACATGTTTTAAATAAATGAATTGATTTTATAAGATTGCGGGGGCTTGCGACCTCCGCTTTGTATTTTCTGGCAACCGGCTTAAAATCAACGGAGACGAGAGCAAACCATGGCTAAAAAGGAAAAACAGGTAAAGGAAAAACCGCTGGAGAAAATGACCGCAACCGAACTGCGGGATATGGCAAGGGAGATTCCCGACATAACGGGTGCTTCCGGGATGAACAAGACCGAGTTGATCAAGGCCATCAAAAAAGCCAGGGGGGTTGAAGACACCGGCAGGAAGAAGCGCTCGGACGTGTCCGTGCGCCAGATCAAGGAAAAGATCAGGGAGCTGAAAAAACAGCGCCAGGATCTCCTCGAGCAAAATGACACGAAAATGGCGGACATTTATAGAAGGCGCATCAGCAGGCTGAAGAAAAAAACCCGGCGGGTTGTATAGTCTGGACAGGCAAAATGAAAATCGATCCCGCGCATCTGGCCTTTGACATAGACGGGGTGGTGGCCGACACCATGTCGTTGTTTTTAACGATTGCAAAGGCGGAGTTCGGTATTAATCATATCCGCTACGAGGATATCACGGACTACGATCTTCGGGAGTCCGCGGGAATTGATGAAGCGGTGATATGGGAGATCATACTCAGGATTCTGGAGGGCAAATATGTACTGCCGCTGGATCCGATACGGGATGCCCCGGAAGTGCTAAAACGCATAAACCGGTGCTGTCATCCCACGCTTTTTGTTACGGCCAGGCCTGAGGCAGACCTTATATCAGAGTGGCTTTGCAGTGTGCTTCAGGTTCCCCCGAATGCCATCGAAGTGGTGGCTACAGGCTCATTTGAGGATAAGCGGGAAGTGCTCACAGAGCACAACATATTTCATTTTGTAGAGGACCGGCTGGAGACGTGCTATCTGCTGGCTGAGGCCGGAATACAGCCCATTGTATTTGCGCAGCCATGGAACAGAAAGGGTCATTCGTTTCGCGAGGTGGGGACCTGGCGGGAACTCGAAACCATGATCGTTTTAAAATGAACGCACCCGCAGTATCACAGCTAATTGATGCCTTCGTGGATTATCTGGTCGCGGAAAAAGGGTATTCAGATCATACCTGCCGCGCATATGCCAGGGATTTAAAGGATTTTCTGGCATATTTCACCGCTTACCGATCTGCCGAAGAAAGCGGCAAAAGCGGGGAATCAGAGGATGCCGGCGGGCACGGCCCGGATATCGAGGCAATAGGTGGTCTGGTAATACGCAGCTACCTGGCTCTGCTTCACAAGCAAAAAGTCAAAAAGACATCTATTGCCAGGAAGCTTTCTTCAATCCGGTCATTTTTCAATTACCTGGAAAAGCACAAGGTGATATCCGAAAACCCCGCCGCCTCCGTGCTGACACCGAAGCAGGATAAGCCGGTCCCGAATCATCTGACAGTGGACGAAGTGTTTAGGCTGATTGACTCGATCGCGGCCAATACCCTGGCGGGTAAGCGCAACCGGGCTATACTGGAGATACTTTATTCGACAGGGATTCGGGTGTCCGAACTGGTGGGATTAGACGTCGAAGATATAGATTTCAATGCGCGGGTGGTGCGTGTATTGGGAAAGGGGTCAATCGAACGGATCGTTCCCATAGGCGGAAAAGCTGTTGAAGCGGTTCGGGCTTACCGCGAGGCCATGTACGGCAACAGTGCGAAGACGCCGGATATTTGGAAGGGACCGCTTTTTTTAAACAGAAACGGAGGCCGCCTTACCGAGCGCTCTGTTGCCAGGATGCTGGATCAGGCCGCAAGGGCGGCCGGCCTTACGGTTCCGGTATCCCCGCATGATCTGCGTCATACTTTTGCCACCCACCTGCTCGATGCCGGCCTGGATCTTAGGATGGTCCAGGAGCTTCTGGGACACAAGAAGCTTTCCACCACTCAAAAGTATACCCATGTGAGCATTGATCGGTTGATGGCCGCCTATGACGGCGCACATCCGAGAAAATAAAGAAAGGATCTTAGTTTTATGGCGGATTTTCACGGCACTACCATATTGGCGGTTCGCTATAATGGTAGAGCGGCAGTGGCAGGCGACGGCCAGGTTACTTTGAACAATGCGGTAATCAAACATCAGGCAAAAAAAGTGCGCCGTATTTATAATGACCAGATCGTTGTAGGGTTTGCAGGAGCGACGGCTGACGCATTAAATCTTTCCGAGCGGCTGGAAGGAAAACTGGAGCGATACAACGGCAATCTGATTCGGGCGGCTGTTGAATTGGCACGCGACTGGCGTACCGACAAGTACCTGCGCCGCCTGGAGGCGATGATGATAGCACTGGATGCCACCCAGATGCTTCTGATTTCCGGAAACGGTGACGTAATCGAACCCGATGAAGGCATTATCGGCATCGGATCCGGCGGAGTGGCGGCCCATGCCGCGGCATCAGCCCTGCTCGAACATGCAGAAGGCCTGGATTTGAACGCAGTAGATATTGTCAGGCAGTCCATGGAGATCGCGGCCGGGCTGTGCGTATACACCAATCATATTTTTGCGGTTGAGGAAGTTTAAGGTGTTTTTTTATGAGTGATTTGAAACCTTCAGAAATCGTGGAAGAACTAGACAAATACATTATCGGGCAGCATAATGCCAAGCGCTCGGTGGCAATCGCGCTTCGCAACCGTTGGCGGCGGCGCCAGGTAGACCCCGAGCTAAGCGATGAGATAGCGCCGAAAAACATCATACTGATAGGCCCAACAGGGGTGGGCAAGACCGAGATTGCCCGCAGGCTGGCCCGGCTTACGGATTCGCCGTTTTCAAAGGTTGAGGCTTCCAAGTTTACGGAAGTTGGATACGTGGGCAGAGACGTGGAATCCATGGTGCGGGATTTGCTGGAGTTGACGATTAACACGTTAAAGGTGCGCGAACAGGAGGTGGTGCAGGAAAAGGCAAGGGAAATGGCCGAGGAAAGGCTTCTTGATCTGCTTTTGCCAGAATCCGGCACACGCAATTCCCCCCGGAGTGAACAGGAGTCCGGACAGGAGGAGGAATCCGCCGAGTTGTCGGTATATGAGCCGGAAAAGCCCGCCGCTTCCTCTGAAACCCGGGAGAAGCTGCGGCGTATGCTGCGCGACGGCAGGCTCGACCACCGGCAGGTTGAAATCGATGTTTCAGACCGCAGTTCGTCCATGGTGGAAATCTTTTCCAATACAGGCATGGAAGAGATGGGGGTCAATTTCAAGGATATGCTGGGCAGCCTGATGCCTCGGGGATCATCGCGAAAGCGCCGCGTCACGGTTGCAGAAGCCATGGAGATCCTGACCCAGGAAGAAGCCCAGGGACTTGTGGATATGGACAAGGTGGTCCAGAATGCCATTGAAAAGGTGGAGCAGTCGGGTATTATTTTTTTGGATGAAATCGACAAGATTATTGCCAAGGAAGGCGGGCAGGGTCCGGATGTATCAAGAGAAGGCGTGCAGCGAGATCTTTTGCCCATTGTGGAAGGCAGCACCGTGACCACCAAGCACGGACCTGTAAACACTGATCATATCCTGTTTATCGCATCAGGCGCCTTTCATACCGGCAAACCGTCTGATATGATCCCGGAACTCCAGGGGCGGTTTCCGATACGGGTGGAGCTGGACTCACTGGGAAGTGAAGATTTTGTGCGGATTTTGACCGAACCGAAAAATGCCTTGTTGCTCCAGTATATTGCTCTGTTGCGCACCGAAGGCATGGAGGTTTCGTTTGCAGACGAAGCGGTCGAGGAAATCGCCCGGTTTGCGGAAACCGTAAACAGCCAGACTGAAAATATCGGGGCCAGGCGGCTTCATACCCTTATGGAGCATTTGCTCGAAGACATTTTGTTTGACGCTCCGGACATGGATGAAAGCAAACTCGAGATCGACCGGGCATTCGTGCATGAAAAACTGCAGGATGTGCGCGAAAACGAGGATCTTAGCCGCTATATT
>JAIPDT010000127.1 GCA_021737545.1 Desulfobacteraceae bacterium | reverse complement strand
ATGGATTTTAACATTATTTTGTCCTGTAAGACATGAGCCAAAGCTTTTTTCCAATTGAAGACTATCTTGCCCACCGCGACCGGATGAAACTCCTTGATGCCGTGGTGGAGGTGGATGCCCAAAAGGCCGCAGCCAGATCCTTAACAACCGATACATGGCCTCTTTTTGAACAAGGCGGCATCAACCCGATCGTGGTTGTTGAGTTGGTGGCCCAGACCTCGGGAATCTGCATTCGGCAAGAGGAGATGCAGGAGCCCGAAGGCCGGGAAAAAGAGGGCGGCGGATTGCTGGTGGGGATAAAAGAGGCTTTTTTTTATGTTTTTCACATCCCGGTGGATGCTACCATTATCACGTGCGCCGAAAAACAGTGTGCGCATATGCAGTATGCAGAATATTACGGTTTTTCGAAAATCGGGGAAGAAATCCTGGGTGAGGCCACAATTCAGGTGTTAAGAACGGACTAAAGAGATATTTGCTGAGGACACTTTAGATGAAGCAGAAAACAGCCATTGTGACCGGCGGCGGACGCGGCATCGGGCGGGCGATTTCACTGGAGCTGGCAGCCGGGGGATATCACGTGACCATCAATTATCGATCCGGGCGGACCGCGGCGGAGCAGACTTTGGATATGATACGGGAAAAAGGCGGGCAGGGGAGCACCATTGCATTTGACGTAACCGATGGCGATGCGGTCGGGCAGGCGATCGGTGAGATCGCAGACAAGTTTGACATCGGGGTTCTGGTCAATAACGCGGGAATTACGGCTGACGGGCTGTTTGTCATGATGCCGCAAAAAGACTGGCAAACGGTTATTGATACGTCTTTGGCCGGATTTTACAATGTGACCAAGCCGGTGGTCAAAAAGATGCTTAGGGCAAAGAAAGGCTCGATTGTTACTATTTCCTCGATTTCCGGGATTATGGGCAACCGCGGGCAGGTTAATTACTCGGCTGCCAAGGCCGGGGTGATCGGTGCAAGCAAGGCCCTGGCCGCGGAAGTGGCGCGCATGGGAGTTCGGGTCAATGTCGTGGCCCCTGGTTTGATTGAAACCGAAATGAGCCAAGACGCCCCTGTTGAGACGATCAAGCAGATGATTCCCATGGCCCGCATAGGCAGGCCCGAAGAAGTCGCCAGGGTGGTCCGGTTTCTTTGCTCCGAAGACGCCTCTTATGTGACAGGCGAGGTGATTTCGGTTGACGGGGGTATGGCCTAGGGGTGAAATGAATAAGATCGGTGGAAATATTACAGGAACGGCTTTTTTTGCGTTACTTCTGGGTTTTTCTGTTTTTCTGACAGGCTGGGCAGATGATCTGGAAAGCCTCAAGCAGGAAGTGGAATTTGTTAATTCTATTCAGGCTGATTTTACACAGGAAAAGCACCTGGAAATGATGGATCAGCCCCTGATGTCAAAAGGAAGGCTTTATTTTCAGACCCCACGTTCGCTTCGCTGGGAATACAGGGAGCCGGTAAGAAGCGTTTTATTGATGAATAAAGGCGAGATCCAAAGATACGTTCAGACCGATACCGGCATGAAACCGCAGACCGGCCGGAACCTGGAGGCTATGCGGGTGTTTCTCGAAGAGATCTGCATGTGGATGCAGGGCGAGTTTGAAGCAAATCCGGATCTGGAAGCAAAGATGAAGTCCGATAAAAGGGTCGTCCTGACGCCAAAGGCTCAGTCCATGGCCGAAGTAATCGAGCGTATTGAACTCAGGCTGACCGATAGGCCCGGTGTGATTGATTCTGTTGCGATATATGAAAGTTCGAGCTCATATACGATAATCCGGTTTCATGATACAAAAATAAATCGGAGCATTGAAGACGCGGTTTTCGAAGGACTTAATCCGAACAAGGCAAATAATTAGTGTCCATCCAGAAATGGCTAATTTGCCCAATTTCTGCGTCAGGCTCAAATTTTAACCCTCAAAATACTTTGAGTATTCCTGCGGTTAAAATTTTCGCCTTCCTTGAACTTGAACAAATTATCTGATTTCTGAATGGACACTGAAACCAAACGGAGGGAAAAATGAGAAAAATCGTGTATGCATGTATGGTGTTGATGGTTGTTTTGCCCCTGGCGGCCTGCAGTACCGCATTGACCAAGGCCGAGCTTGAACCCTGGCTATCGCAGGTTTCGGGGGACAAAGCCCCGGCAATTAATGTCGAGGGCAAGTGGCAGGATGCTATGGGAAATCCGGATACTCCGTTTAGCTGGGGTAAAGGGTTTTTTGAGCAGGACGGAAATCAGATCAAGGGATCCCTGGGCAATTACAATATCCGCGGGAAAGTAAGCGGAGAGACTGTTTACCTGGTTTTTCTTTCAGCCGGAGACGTCTATTATACCGCCCGGCTGGAAAAGAAACAAGACGGAATGCTGAGGGGCGACTATTTTAATCCGGATGACAGGGAACAGGAAAACGGCTCGCCCTTGGCCCTGGAGCGTGTTGGAAAGTAGCGTCCAGGTAAAGCTTCCCCCCGGATCCCTGCCGTTTGTCCGGGGGGTGCTCCTGTTAATGCTCTGCTTGCTGCTGGGTGTATCAGGCTGCAGAAGCCTTGCCCCCATTGAGCCGGTTGGCAGGGAAGTCCGGGCGGATACGTCCCTTCGCTGCCGGGCGCATTTCATGTCCCATCCCTGGCAGCTTGTTCAGTCCATGACTGCATATTTGCCCGGCGGGGACGTCCGAAACGGCGTTGCGGTCATCCGGATTCAACCGAATGACGGGCGGATCAAGTGCGTGATTATGAGCGTGGAAGGTATCGTGCTTTTTGACGGGGAATATGACGGCGGGGTATCGATAAACCGTGCGGTTTCTCCGTTTGACGAAAAAAAGTTTGCACGCGCCATGTTCGCAGATATTCGCCTTGCGTTTATGCCGCCGGAAGGACGGCTTGAGAAGGCGGGCACACTTTCAGACGGCACGCCGATCTGCAGGTACACGCGCAGTAATAGTGAAGGGTTTGTGGAGATCCGGTTATCAGGGGAAAACCGCCCGGAGATCAGGCGATACACAGGGAACAAAAAACTCCGGGAAACTGTTAAGCTCTGTTATGCTCCTGCCTGCGAACTTCCGCAATCCATAGAGACCGGTGAGATCCCGGCAAAGGTCAACATTTTTCATCACGGTTTTTTTGATTACCGCTTGGAGTTAAATCTGCTTAAGGCGAAAAAATTGCCGGAGGAATAACCAGGGCCTTAAATTTTTGTTTCTTCCATTTGTTGATCGGATTTTTCCAAAGACTTTGAAAAATCCCGGAAAGCTTTTGACAGGCCTTTTCTTACCCGGTTCCAGGTTTCCTTGGAACCGGATTTGAATTCTTCAAACCATGCAGACAGTTCATCTCTCTGACGCCGCAGGTCTTCCATGGTGGATTCCATTTTTTGCCGCATCTCCCGGCTCATTTGCGATTTTTCCTTGTCAAACCGTTTTTGCAATTTATCCATGCGCTCGTCCATCTGCTCGAGTTCTTTTTTGAGCTTTTCCGAGGCTTTTTGATGCTTTTCCGCGCTGTATTGTTTAAGGCTTTCCATGAATTCCATTGCATCCTGTTTTAACTCATTGCCTGTGTCATTGCTGTCTTCCTTGGATTGGGCAAGGCCGGCGGCAGGCATGCTCAGAAAAATCAAAATCAGAGCGGCGGCTAAAAAACAACTTATAAGACGGTGATGTGGGTTCATTTAAAACTCCTGTTTTCTTAATTCGGGTTTCGTTTGTTTAAATCAACTTACCATATATTTTCCCTGTTGCGCAATTTTTGATGGTCTCGTAAAAAGCTGTTTATCCCTCCAGGGCGGTATTTTTGCATAAAATCCGTAAGCACCTTGGCTGATCGGCAGTGCGAAAAAGGAGTTTCCTCGCTCCAGGAGCCTCCCGGAGTCTCAATTTCCGCTCGGAAACCCGCTTTTCCGCACCGCCGTCAGGGCAACGAAGTGCAATTTCGTCAGAGCGCAAAAAAAGGATTCCCCTGGAAGTGTTCCCCCCGGGCCGCAGTCCGGGACCGAGCTATAACAGTAACTTTTTCTGAAGTTACTTAATTCCCGGGGAGTTCACCCGTCTGTTCCCGGGTATGTGGCAGCATGACAGGCCGGTCGATAAGCTGGTCAAGAGGGACGATTTCGAGGCCTTTTTTGGTAATGCCTGCAAGGATTTTTTCGATTTCTTCAAGCCATGCCTCGACTTGAAAATCTCCGGAGACCGGGCGGGTATCGTGTAAAAGCACTATATCGCCCGGGCTTATTTTTTTTAAAATTTTCCCGGAAAGACCCCGTATGCGTCGATTGCCCATGTCAAGGCCTCTACGGCTGAAATGAACGCAGATCATTTCCCGTTTTTTTAATATGGGGCCGAGTTTCGGGTTTATCGCACCTGCTGGGGGGCGGAAGGCAAGGGGAATGACGCCCGTGGTTTTTAACACCTCCTGGGCGGCATCGATTTCCCGGGCCAGTTTTCTCCCGGATTTGAGCATAACAAGCACGTCATGGCTGTAGGTATGATTTCCTATGCTGTGGCCCGCTTGCAGGATTTTTTCTATAAGCTCCGGATGGGCCCGCGCATTGCATCCCGGGACGAAAAAGGCGGCAGGGACCTTGTAGCGGGCAAGCAGAGTCAGTAAATACGGGGTGGTGTGCGGGTCAGGCCCGTCGTCAAACGTTATTGCCACGCTTTTTAAGTCCCTGCGGCCTTGTCTGATTACAGGCAGAAAAAAACCGGTGCCCGGGAAAAAAGGGGCTGCCATGCATGCCGCCACAAATGCGAAAAGCACGGCCGCGGACAGATATGGGTGAATGAAAAAAAAACCTGCTGCGGCAATAAAGCAGCTTATGCCCAGGATAAAAGCAGGAGGAAGGGGGCGTCCGTGTTTCATTGGATCAGATGCTCCCAGAGAGGCCCCACGTGTCCCCGGTCATGGAGCCTGGAAAGGATTTTCGAGGTTTTTTCGCCGCCTGCGCCAAAAACCCAGTTCATCCGGTTTTGCGCCCGATCGCGCAGTGTTTTTTCAATCTGTGCAAGTCCGATGCCTTTGGGTTTAAAAAAGCACGGGGACAAAAGATCCTGGTCCTCTGTGATCTGGCCGGATTCGACTGCAATTTCATGCAGCCGTGTATGGGGATAAATGCGGATGCCGGAAAAGAAAAACCTGACGGTTTTTTTTAAAGCCTCGGCGTTGTTCAGGGTCTCTTCAAGGGTTTGCGGGGTTTCATTCGGTGCGCCGAGCAGAAAAAAGTGGGCCGTGTTAAGGCCGGCATCAACAGCCGCCTGGTGGGCGTCAAAAACATCCGCGGTTTTAAACGGTTTTTGATAATTTTCCAGAACACCATCGCAGAGAGCCTCGGTGCCGAATTCCACGTGCGTCATGCCGGATTCTGCAAGTATCTTGAAAAACTCGGCCTGCGGCCGTATGGGCGCGAGATAAGCCCCCCAAGGCACGGTTACCCCGGCTTTTTGAAATTCCCGGGCCACTTCCAGGCTGTGCTTTGGACTAGCATTAAAAACCGAGTCTGTAACAAACAGGTACCCGGCCCCTGCATCCTGCAGCATCCGCGCTGTACGGGCCACTTTGTGCGGGGATTCCGCGCGCAGATGCCGGCCCTCAATGTGTGGATAGGTGCAGTAGATGCAGTTAAAAGGGCAGCCCCGCTGGGTCTGGATATTGAGCATGCCGCCTTTTTTCAGGTAATAGGAGACATGGGGACTTTGCGGATTAAACCGCCTTTCAATCTCTTTGGTCCACGGCGGCGGGAAATGCAGATTGGCGGGGGCTGCCGGATTTGTGATCACACCGGGCAATCCGCATACCTCAAAGCGATTTTCCAGTGCGTCCAGAAAGTCCATGAAACGCTCGCCCTCGCCTATAACGCCGTAGTCTGCCTGAAGCTCTTCTATCAGCCGGCCGGGGAAAAGTGTAAATCCGCTGCCGCCAAGCACTATGGGGGCACTGGTGACTTCACGGATTCTGCAAATCAGGGTTTGGTATTGATCAATGTAGCTTTTCGGGGCTTTTACCTCGGTGTTGTCAATATTGCGTATGGAAATGCCGATTACATCAGGGGCAATCTCCCGTACCCGGGTTGCCGGCGCGGCGGTATCCCCGGTTTCGTTTATATCCGTCACAAACACCCGGTGCCTGTCTGCTATTGCTCCGGCCACGTAATCTATTCCCAGGGGATAGACCGGGTAGGGCGTGGTTTCGGTATTTGCAGATATCAGAAGGATTTTCATTTCCAAAAAACCTCTATGGCGGTTAAGTACTTGCCGGTGCCGAGCACCAGAACTCCGCCGGGATCCAGGGATCCCGATTGTTTTTGGCCCGGCTGCGGTGGAATCCGGTTTTGCTGTACGCATGCAGCGGCCAGGCTGACCGCCGCGGCAGAGGCGGAGGCGAATTCGCCGGTGTATTTTCGGTAGTCTATAATCGGTGCGCTGCAACCTGTAATGTTTTGAAACATTTCTACCTGTTTTTCCCCGGTGCGCCGGCAGTGCGCGGGAATGCCGGCAAACAGGGCGCCGAAGCGGCTCTTTACCGCATCAGGTCCGCCCAGGCGTTTTATCAGTGATTTGATCGTATTGCCTTTTGTATCTGCAGGGCTGTAGAATACCGGGGTTACCAGCAGCCCGGTTTCGGACTTTTTCAGGCACAGCCCGCCCCCGCCGTCCACATGAATGCCGGTCTCTGAAACCGAGAGGTCAAACAGTGGGGAAAGACGTTGATGGCATTCGTCTGCGCCGATGACCAGAAAAGGGTTTCCGGTTGAATCGCCCAGCACGGATGCGGAAATCAGTGCCTGCTCAAATGAATAGTCCCCTCCGGTCATGGTTATATTGGGGCCTGTTGCGCCGAACATCATGGCGATTTCACCTGCGGGCGCATTATGGACCGAGCCCACAAAGTCCATGGGACTGGAAAACCGCTCCTGGTTTTCAAAAAGCCTGGTCAGAAAATCATTGGTTTCTGTCAGCGCTCCCCAACCGGTGGAAAAAAATACAGCGGATGGTGCGGAATCAATCTCCGCGCTTTTGAGCGCATCAGAGGCAAGGCACAGGGCGAGCCTGGGGAGTCTTTTCAAACGCCGCACTGCCCTGGGCGGCAGATCAGAAGAAATCTCGGAAAGGGCAAGCATTCCTTTGCACGTATCTGCTCTCATAAAGGCCTTTGTAGCGGCCGCTGTTTTCCCGAGGCCAGTGATACAGGAATTTCCCATTACTGCCATGGGCAGGGGGTTTAAATCCGAATCTTCGGCCCTGTCTCCGGGCCGGCCTAGTGCAAGTGCTGCATTATTGCCCCCGAATCCGAAGGAATTGGAAATAACAGTACGGATGCTGCGGGTTTCAGGCTCGGCTTGAGGATGTATTCCCAACTCGGGATCGGGGGCTCGGGTGCCGTAGTTGGCCGGAACCAGTCCTTCTGAAATTATGCCGGCTGATATTGCAAGTTCAATTGCTCCGGCGGCGGCCAGGCTGTGTCCCAAAGCCCCCTTGGTGGAGGACAAGGGCGGCGGGCTGCCGGAAAACATGCTGTTTATCGCTTTTGCTTCAGCAGCATCGTTGCTGATCGTCCCTGTTCCGTGCAGATTGATGTAGTCAATTTCACCAGGTTCCAGGCCGGACGCCTGCATGGCGTTTTCCATGGCATGGTGCGCTCCCAGGCCTTCAGGGTGCGGAGCTGCGGCGTGATAAGCGTCACAGGAAAGGCCGAAGCCCAGCATTTCGGCTTTAGCGTTTTGCGGGACCATTGGCGCTGATTCGAAAAACAGCATGGCAGCACCTTCTGACAGGCTCATGCCGTCGCGGTCTTGCTCAAACGGTTTTGCCCCTGTGGGGGAAAGAAGCTGCAGTGCATTAAACCCGTAATAAGTCATTCGGCACAAAGCGTCCGCACCGCCTGCTATCACCGAGCCGGCCAGTCCGGTTTTAAGTAAGCCGATTCCCAGAGCCACTGCCGCGGCCCCTGATGAGCAGGCAGTGGACACGGTGAAAACAGGACCGCTGCACTGACATAACCCGGCAATGTATTCCGCCACCGAGCCGGCTGCATGATAACGGTAAGACTGTGGATCTTTAATTTTGGATTTAAGCTGAGTTTCTGTTCCGGGCATTCCGCCGGTTGTCACCCCGATTATTACTGCATCCGGAATTTTCCCGCCGCAGTCATTCAGAGCGTCTTCTGTTGCCGCCCGGGCGATCTGGTGGGTTCTGGGAAGTTTTGAATCCTTAAATTCCTGCTTGATTTCGCCCACAGGCAAAGACGCGGTTGGCGAAAACAGGGTTAAGGGGCCGATGCCGGTTTGATTGCTGCGCAAAGCCTTTGCGGTTTGCCGCCATCCCCGCCCGAGCGCGGTGATCATTCCGATTCCGGTGATATAAATGCCCATGAAAACCACGGTTCCTTATTTGAATAGTTCTTTTTGCTTTATTTCGGGGCCGAGAAACGGTTCAAAATGGTGCCATTCAAACGGGTGATAGTAAACCGTCTGCTCCAGGAGCCGGGCATATTGCCGTGCGGCCCGGGAAATACTTTGTTTTCTGGATTGGCGTGAGTCTGCGCGCACTTCTATGGGCGGATGAATAATAAAGTGATATTTCCCTTTTGCTTTGCGGAACGCGAAGAATACAAAAATAGGTGTGCCTGTTGCCAGGGCAAGCACATAAGGGGTTTGCGGCAGCCGG
>JAIPDT010000009.1 GCA_021737545.1 Desulfobacteraceae bacterium | reverse complement strand
GGAAACAGGTGCCCGCCCGTGCCGGCCCCGGCAATCACCAAGTCAAGCGGAGTATCCGGGAAGACGATCCGGCCTGCTGTTTCTGTTTTCCCTGACTCTTCGGTGCCGAAAGTATTCATTTCCGCCTCGCGGTGCCGATGTTCATTAGGATGCCCATGCATCCAAGATTAAAGACCAATGATGAGCCGCCGTAGCTTAAAAACGGCAAAGTCAGCCCCTTGGTCGGCAGCAGGCTCAGGGTCACCCCCATATTGACAATGGCCTGCAAAGCAACGGATACCGTAATTCCGAATGCCAGAAGAGACCCGAAACAGTCACTGGCTGTGGCGGCAATCCTCATCCCCCGCACCAGAATCACCATGTAGAGTCCCACCACCAAAAGCACCCATATCAGTCCGCCTTCTTCGCCGATCACGGAAAAGATAAAGTCGGTATGAGGCGTCGGCAGATAGAACAGCTTCTGATATCCCTCGCCGAACCCCTTGCCGAAAATACCTCCGGAGCCGAATGACATAAGCGAGTGTATAATCTGGTATCCCTCGTCTAAAGGGTATTTCCATGGGTCCAGAAAGGTCATGTAGCGCTTGAGCCTGTAATCGGCGGAAACCAGCAGCCACAGCGCAGCAGGCAATACAAGGATCAGGGCCGATGCCAGGTGCAGCAGCGGAACTCTGCCCGCGAACATGATTGTCCACGCCAGCATCCAGAACAGCGCCACGGTTCCGAAATCCGGCTGAAGCAGTATCAGAACCGTAAATAAGAAAAGGATCAGAAAATGGGGCAGAAAACCTATCGACGGATCCGCCACCCTTCCCTGCTTTTTTGTCAGCGAATAGGCCATGAATACTATCAGCGCCAGCCTGGCAAATTCCGCGGGCTGAAAAGAAACCCCCGCAAGCTTCAGCCAACGCGTCGCCCCCCCGGCTGAATGGCCGGCGTTCGAGACCAGCACTGCTGAAAGCAGCGCCACTGCGGCGAAAAGCAGCACATAACTCAAATGCTTAAATACCTTATACGGAATAAAGGCCAGGGCCAGCATGCCGGAAAACCCCAGTGCCGCGTTTAACAGCTGCCTGGAAAAAAAATAATACTCGTTTCCGTAATGCCGAAGGGCAAGCTCGCTGCTGGCACTGTAAACCATTGCCACGCCGATGCCCAAAAGCGTCATTGTCGCAAATAGCAGCACCGGATCGGGTCCCCCGACTCCCGGCTTATTTTTTTCCTCGCTGTTTTCCATCCTTGTCATTTCCAAGCCTGTGTACCGCTTGTTGGAAATCGGCGCCTCTTTCGGCATAACTTTCATACATGTCAAAACTCGCACACGCCGGAGAAAGCAGGACCGCCTCTCCGGGCACAGCCAGTTTACTTGCCTGCGCCACGGCTTCATCCATGGACGTTGCACGCCGGGTTTCCACAATTCCTCCCAGTTCCCGCTCAATTGAATCCGCAGCTTCTCCAAAAAGCACCAATCCTTTTGTATGCTTTTTCACGGGCATGACAAGGCCTGCATAGCCGCCGCCCTTGTCCCGGCCGCCCAGGATCAAAATCACCTTCGAGCCCAGAGACTCAACAGCCCTGGCCGCAGCATCCACGTTTGTAGCCTTGGAATCGTCGTAATAATCAACCCCGTTAACGGATACCACCCACTGCATGCGGTGCGGATCCGGTTTGAATTCCCTTAGCCCGTCACGAACCCCTTCGAGGTCCGCGCCGGCGGCAAAAGCTGCAAGAGCAGCAGCGGCGGCGTTTTCCAGATTGTGCCGCCCCGGCAAAAAATTATCACCGCAGACAATCTCTGCCCGGCCCGTTGCCGGGGTGAAAACACTTATCCCGCCTTTGCCAGTCCATGCACAGCAGTCCGCCGAAGTATCCGAATTAAACAGGCACCTGCGGGAACTGATATTTTTCGTGAGTTTCATTACCAACGGATCTGCGGCATTTAACACCGCAGTGTCATCGCAGGTTTGCAGTGAAAAAATTTTTGCCTTGGATGCGCCGTAGGAGCGCAAATCCTGATACCTGTCCAGATGATCTGCAGTTATGTTCAGCAGCACGCCCACGGCCGGATGAAAGGACTCCGAAGTGTCGAGCTGGAAGCTGCTTATTTCAGCAACAACCGCGTCTGCAGCCTGTGTTGAATCTGCATAAGATATAAGGGGCGTGCCCAGGTTGCCGCCCACAAACACTGACTGACCCGATCTTTCAAGCATATCCCCGATCAGGCGCGTCACGGTTGATTTGCCGTTGGTTCCTGTTACCGCCACCACGGGCGCGGTTATAAACCGTGCGGCCAGCTCGATTTCTCCGATCACCGGCACCCCGGATCTGCGTGCATTTTCAACCGGATCAATAGTATGGGGCACGCCCGGGCTTAAAACTATCAGATCCGCTTCATCAAAAGCACCCGGTTTGTGGCAACCGAGTTCCAGGCGCACTCCGAGTTTGCGCAGTGCCGCGGGGGCATCACCCAGCCGGGCCTCGGCGGCGTTGTCGGTAACAGTGACCATGGCTTTTCGCCGGTGCAGAAATTGCGCCAGGGCTTGTCCGGTCTTGCCCAGGCCGACCACTGTAATTTTTTTGCCCTCAAGTTCCATTAATTTAGTCACTTACCGCAATTTCAGTGTACTTATGGCCACCAGTGCCAGCATGATGGCAATGAGCCAGAAACGCACTATCACTTTCGGCTCGGCCCATCCCTTGAGCTCAAAATGGTGATGCAGAGGCGCCATCCTAAAAATACGTCTGCCTCCCGTGAGCTTGAAATATCCCACCTGCAGGATTACCGAGACCGCTTCCACCACGAATACCCCTCCAACAATCACCATCAGAATTTCCTGCTTGGTAATCACAGCCACGGTACCCAGTGCCGCGCCCAGGGGCAGAGAGCCCACGTCTCCCATAAACACCTCTGCCGGGTATGTATTAAACCACAAAAACCCCAGCCCGGCTCCGGCCAGGGCCCCGCACAGGATGGTTACCTCCCCGCACCCTACTACGTAGTTTATTTGAAGGTACTCAGCGATACGGACATGGCCGGCAACATATGCAAAAAGCATGTAGGTGGCCGAGGCAATGATGACCGGCCCGACGGCAAGCCCGTCCAGGCCGTCCGTAAGATTTACAGCATTGGAGGTTCCCACGATTACCAGTACCGCAAACGGTATGTAGCCGAGGCCCAGCTCCGGAGTTATGGTCTTGAAAAACGGGACCGTGATACTGCTGGAAAAATCCGGGCTCATGTACAGGACCAATCCCGCCAGTGCTGCAACAAGTATCTGCAGCGAAAACTTCTGCCAGGCCTTTAGCCCCCGGTTGCGCTTCCGGGTCTGCTTCAGGTAATCGTCTGCAAATCCGATCAGAAAAAAACTCACTGTAATAAAAAGCACGATCCACACATAAAGGTTGGTCCAGTCCGCCCACAGCAAAACGGAAACCAGGACTGCCGGCAGCATCAGCACCCCGCCCATGGTGGGGGTTCCCGCCTTGTCCCGGTGTGAAACCGGCCCGACTCTGCGGACATATTGTCCGATCTGTTTTTCCTTGAGTATACGTATCAACCACGGACCAAGCACAAAACAGATCAGAAAAGCGGTCAGCCCCGCATAAATAGTGCGGAACGTGATGTAGCGAAACACGTTAAACGCGGATATCTCGGTATGCAGGGCATATAGCAGATTATAGATCATTATTTTTCCGCCTCCTGCCCGGCTGAATCTGTAGCATGGATGCGGGCGTTCGCAGTGAGACGGGCGACAATTTCGTCCATCCCGGTACTCCTGGAACCCTTTACCAGTATCCAGTCTCCGGATTCCAGCCGGCGTTGCAAATCTTTTACGATGTCGTCCCTGCTCCCCACGAAAATGTCCATGCCTTTCATCCCTTCACAGCGGGCTCCATAGGCCACCCTCGATGCGAACTCTCCGGCAAGATAGAGGCGGTTGATACCGGAAATAGCCGCCAGACGGCCGATATCTTCATGAAGCCCGGCCGCGGCTTCTCCAAGCTCCAGCATGTCGCCGGCCACCAGTATCCCGCGTTTCCGATCGCCCAATGAGGCAAGAGATTTTATTGCCGTTTCCATGGAACCGGGATTGGAGTTGTATGTATCATCGATGATGTAAGCTCCCGACTCGGTCCTGTAAACGGCCATTCTGCCGGAAATCGGCCGGAAACCCGCCAGACCCGCAGCGATATCTTCTGCGGAAACGCCCATCAAATGCCCGACCGCGGCCGCGGCAAGGGCGTTGTGGACCATAAAGCTCCACCTTACCCGAAGCTCAACCCGCACGGATTGCCCGGGCAGTACCAGGGTGAAGCACAGCCCGTTTTCATCCTGCCCGATATCTTCAGCCCGAATATCGGCGTCATCCCCGCAGCCGTAGAACATGACCCGGCGGTCTGTCTGCGATGCAAGCCAGCTTCCGTAATCGTCGTCCGAGTTTAAAACCATAGCGCCATCGGGCTTTACGTTTTCCATGATCTCGGCCTTGGCCGCGGCCACCGCTTTAATGCTGCCGAGCCCGGCAAGATGGGCCGGGGCGATATTGGTTATCACGCCGATATCAGGCCTGCAGATAGCCGAAAGCCCGGCGATTTCTCCGGGATGATTCATGCCCAGCTCCACGACCGCAGCCTGGTGTTCAGGAGCAAGCTGCAGCAAAGTCAGGGGGAGTCCGATCTCGTTGTTGAAATTACCCGGAGTGGCAAGCACGTTGTAGCACCGCCCCAGCACCGCAGCTATCATCTCCTTTGTGGTGGTCTTTCCGTTTGAACCGGTCACCGCGGCAACTGAAACCTCTGCACGTCGGCACTGATAAGCCGCCATGGCCCCCAGCGCCTTTATGGTATCTTTAACTGCTATACATGCCACTTTTTCAGCCCTCCATTGCGAAATCGGAAGCATAGTTACCTTGTCATCCCGGACAATTACGCATTTCACTCCCGAGGCCACCACCCCGGAAAGAAAATCATGCCCGTCGTGCCTCTGGCCGGGTATTGCCACAAAAGCCTCGTTTTCCCGGATTCTGCGGGAATCAATGGCCAGACCGGAAAAAACCGCCACATCGGTGGCGCTGACCAATTCTCCGTCTGTTGCGGCCAGTATATCTTCAATAGTCCACGGTATCGGCAACGTCATTCATATCCCATGAAAGCACCTGCTCGGCCTCCAGCCGGTCGTCAAAGGCCACGGTGCCTTCTCCGATAATCTGATAGGTTTCATGCCCCTTGCCTGCAATTAAAACCGCATCTCCGGGTTTTGAAGCCCGGATTCCAAGCCTGATGGCCCGTCTGCGGTCTGCTTCTACTGTAAAGACTCCCGACTCCAAATCCCGGATCAACGATTCCGGGGCGATCCTTTGGTGTCCGGTTATTCCTTTTACAATATCTTCAATAATCTTCTCCGGAGGTTCTGTGCGCGGATTATCCGAAGTAACCACCACCAGATCGGCATAACGCATGGCAATCTCTCCCATCCTGGGACGCTTGCCCCGGTCCCTGTCCCCGCCGCAGCCGAAAATACAGATTACTCTGCCGTCAACGATTTCCCTTAAAGTCAATAACACGTTTTCAAGAGCCGCCGGGGTATGTGAAAAATCCACGAATACGTGCCGATCCAGTGTGTTGTGAACGCGTTCCAGGCGTCCCGGAACCGATACAAATGTCTCGATCCCTTCGCGTATTTGTTCAGAAGAAACACCCATGGCAAAAGCCGTACCCGCTGAACACAGAATGTTTTCAAGATTAAAACGCCCCGGCATGGAAGAATGAAACGGAAAAGATTCTCCATTAAGATGCAGGCGGCCCGAGTTGCCGGCCTGATCGAACCGGAGCTCGGAAGCTCTGATCCTGGCGGCATCCGACAGCCCCACGGGTACCCGCCGGAGATCTTCTAACACCGAGGCCAGTTCGCGTCCTTTTTTGTCATCCACGTTGATCACAGCCAAAGCCCCAACTCCCCGAAGGTAATCGGTAAAAAACCGCTTTTTGGCAGCCCAGTAATCATCCATATCTTTGTGGAAATCAAGGTGGTCCTGGCTCAGGTTGGTAAAAACACCCGCTGCAAATCTGCACCCTGCAATCCGGTCCAGGCTCACGCCGTGGGATGAGACCTCCAGTATAACATGGGAAACCCCGGCTTCCGCCATTTCAGCCAGCAGGCGCTGCAGATCCGGTGCCTCCGGGGTAGTCAGCCCGCTTTTTACGGTTCTGCCGGCATAATGATAGTTGACGGTGCCGATTACACCCGTCGAAAATCCCGCTACATCCAGAATATGTTCCAACAGAAAAGCGGTGGTCGTTTTTCCGTTGGTACCTGTCACCCCTATAAGGGTCATCTTTTCTGAAGGATTTCCGTAAAAAACCGCGGCCATTTGTGCGAGCGCCCGGCGCGTATTGTTTACCTCTATTATGCGGGTACGGACAGTCAGGGTTTGTTGTACCACCACCGCGACTGCCCCGCGGGCCAATGCATCTTCGACAAAATCATGCCCGTCGGTCCTCTGGCCCGCAAGAGCCACGAACACCCCCCCGGGCTTGACCATGTCGGAACGGTAATAGATTCCGCTTACTTCCGGATCCCCGGAGTCGGCGCCATGTGTGGATATGTTTTTAAGATTCTCCGCGTCTACCGCAGCTATGAGTTCTGAAAGCTTCATGCCCCCTCCCCTCCTTCGGCTGCATCGCCCTTTTCTGCAACTACCGGATTAATATCCATGTAATTGAAAGATTCCCGGATAATCTCCGCAAATGCCGGGGCTGCCACTTCCCCGCCGTAATGACTGACCTTGGGCGCCCGGACCACGACCAGCACCGCGAGTTCCGGGGACTTTACAGGTGCAAATCCGGCAAATACCGCGTTGAATTCACTGTTCTCGTAGGTGCCGCTGCTGTTTAATATCTGTGCGGTGCCGGTTTTGCCGCATACCCGGTAACCCTCCGGCACTGCCCGGGAGCCCGTGCCGCCGGGCTCGGTAACCGCATACATCATGTCCTTTATTTGTTTGGCGGTCTGAGGCGAAACGACCCGCCGCACCTTTTCCGGCTCAAAACTTTTGTGTATACTCCCGTCCGGATTGGTCACCGCCTTTGCGATCCTGGGCTTCATAAGCACTCCGTTATTGGCGATGGCCGAAACAGCAGTAATAAGCTGAATTGCCGAAACCGTAATACCCTGGCCGAAAGCGATGGTGGCATTATCTATAGTCCGCCAGTTCCTGTAGTGTCTCAGCCGACCCGCCGTCTCACCCGGGCAGTCAATGCCGGTCTTATCTCCAAAGCCGAAATCATTTAAAGTGTCATAAAGCGTTTTGGGTCCTATGGACTGGGCGACCTTGACCGCACCGATATTGCTTGAATATTTTATTGTATCCCTGAGGCTTAATTCTTCATACGGATGGGTATCATTAATGGTTATGCCTCCGACTGCATAGCTTCCGTTTTCACAATCCACCATGGTGTTCGGAGTATAAAGCCCGGATTCAAGGGCGGCTGCGGTCAGAAAAATCTTGAGCGCCGAGCCCGGCTCAAACGAATCTGTAATAGCCCTGTTCCGCCAGGTTGTCCTGTGAGACTGACCAAAAGCATTGGGATTGAAAGTCGGGTAATGGGCAACAGCCCGTACATAACCACTCTTGGGCTCCATCACCATAGCCATGCCGGATTCGGCATTAAACTTCAGCACGGAATTCTTAAGGGCTTGTTCCGCAGTGTACTGAATATTGGAATCGATTGTCAGGACAACATTTTTGCTTTCCCGGACCGAAGTTTCAGTGCCGGATTTCTGGAAAATCCTGCCCATGGCATCTTTGAGCACCCTCCACTGCCGCACATCACCTCTGAGATAATCATCGTAGTAATATTCCACTCCTTCCAATCCGTTTCCGTCTACCCCTGTAAAGCCGAGCACCTGGGCTACCAGGTCCTTGTGCGGATAAACCCTGGAATAAGTATTTATAAGCTCCAGCCCCTTATCAATCTTTCGGTTTACCGCCTCTGCGCGTTCAGGGGAGGCATCACGCTGGATCCATACGAATTTGCTCTCGGAGCGCAGCTTTTTTATCGCCTGACTTCTGCTCAATTCCAGGTTTTCCGCCATGACATCGGCCGCCTCTGCCGGATTGGCTATCCTGCTGGGATGGGCGCCGATTGAGACCACGGCCGTACTCACCGCAAGCTCCCTTAAGCTCGAATCATATATAGTGCCCCGTTTTCCCCGCATCTTGACCGAGCGGCTATACTCCCCTGAGGCTCGCTGTGAAAGCTGTGCATCTTCAAAAACCTGAAGGCAGACAGCCCTGCAGGCGATCACCAGGTAACAAAGCGCCAAGACGCAGCAAACGAGCATTATGCGCCGGTTGCGTCTGGCGATGCGTTTTTCTTCCCTTTCATTGCCGCTCATGGGATAACCACAATCTGTTCGGGTTCGGGCGTTATAAGCCCGTATTCATCCCTTGCCTTTTTCCCCAGAACATGAGGCGATTTCAGCCGCCCCTGTTCGATCATCAGTTTTTTGCGAGTTTCCGTGAGGTTGTCCCGCCTGGATTCGGCCTGGACAATCTCGTAGCCGATCCGTCTGCACTGTACTGCACACCAGGTATCGAAAAATACTTCCGCGGCTATTACCAGCACCAGGATCGATGCCGCAATAATTCTGGGCGGCGTAAATATCGGATTGGTGTGCTTTTTGTTTGAGCTCATTGCATTCTCCGCAACACCAGAGGCATGAAGCCTCTTATTGCAGTTTTTCGGCGGCCCTGAGCTTAGCGCTCCTTGACATGGGATTTGCACGGATTTCGGCCGCGGAAGGCCGCCTGACTTTTCGGGTCAACACCTTTAACACGGGTTGTTTGCCGCAGGCGCACACCGGAAAATCGGGCGGGCACTGACATCCCTTGGCAAAATCGTTGAAACGACGCTTTACGATCCGGTCTTCCAGGGAATGAAACGAAATAACGCATATCCTTCCCCCCGGCTTTAAATGCGCCACCGCGTCATTGAGAAAAGAGTCGAGCACCTCCAACTCCCTGTTGACAGCTATGCGAAGCGCCATGAACGTTCTGGTTGCAGGATGAATTTTTTTTCCGGCAGCCGCTTTGGGGCCGAGAGCCTGGCACACGATTTCGGCCAGATGTCCGGTGGTTTCAATGGAGGCGGTTTTGCGGCGCTGAACGATTTTCCGGGCAATGCGTCCGGCTTGACGCTCCTCGCCCATCTCCCTGAAAATCCGGGTCAGGCCCCTTACCTCGAAAGTATTGACGATATCGGCTGCTTTTTGCGGATTCTGCGGATCCATTCGCATGTCAAGCGGCTCGTCTTTTCTAAAAGAAAAGCCTCTGCCCGAAGATTCAATCTGATCGTAAGAAAGCCCCAAATCAACCAGAATACCATCAACTTCATCGACTTTAAGAGAAAAGAGGATATCGGAAAGATTCACGAAATTGTCATTTATCAGACGGATATTCTCCGCCCGGGGCAAAAGACTGCGCTCTGCGTTTTTTATCGCTGCGTAGTCCTGATCAATACCTATTAACAGTCCGTCGGGAAGAATCCTTTCCACTATGGCCATGGCATGGCCCGCCCCGCCCAGGGTGCAGTCGACCACCCGTTTCCCCGGTGCGCAGTTCAGGTAATGGACCGCTTCTTCGCGCATTACGGGAACATGTTTATAAGCCATGGCCTACAATCCTAGTCTGGCAATTTCGTTGGAGACCTCCTCATTTTCCATATCCTCTTCGCGCAGCTTGCGTTTTTCTTCATTCCAGTTTTCCAGCGACCAGATTTCAAAATGATCAAGCACGCCTACCAGCACTATATCTTTTTCCAGATTTGCATAATTTCTGAGGGATTGAGGAATCAGTATCCTGCCCTGCCTGTCAAGGGGGCACTCGGAGGATTCGCCGATAAAAATACGCCTGAAACGCCTCATGGCCGAACTTTTTTCCGCCATCTGGAGGATTTTCTCCTCGACCGCCTCCCAGCTCTTGTAGGGATAGGCGACCAGGCCCTTTTCCTCAAGACCGGGGCCGGAAATTACAAGCCCGTTTCCTCCGTTGTTCCGGATCAGTTCCCTGAACCGGGAGGGAATATTGATGCGGCCCTTGGCATCGATTGTATGAAATGAACTCCCTCTGAACATGCCCCTCCCTTTTCAACCACTTTGCACCACTTTGACTTCAAAATTACAGCATTCAGATGCTTTGTCAAGGAAAAAACATCCATACTTCACAAATTTTATATGTAATTTTAGGAGCTAATAAAAAAAATTTTTAGTGGGGAAAAGTGGTAAGATCAAACGAGCCCGTTCATGGACAACTCACCATGTGGTACTTCCATGAACAGGCTCGCATCACTGAGCGGGGGACGAACAATTATTATTTGCGAATCCTCAGGCCTTCTCCCCGCCTGGGGACGAAAACTTCATAGCCCTGTTTTTTCAGGGTTCCGGCAAACGAATCCATCTGGTCCTCCTCGCCGTGGACCAGGGCTATGCGCTTTACCTGCAGGTTTGATTCATTCAAAAACCGCAGGATTTCATCTCTGTCCGCGTGCGCGGAAAAGCCCTCCAGGCTTACAACCCTGGCCTTCAAGGGATACTCCTTGTTCATAAACCTCATCATGGGGGGATCTCCCTGCCTGCCGCCGTCCTCGTATTCCAGCCCCTTTTCCAGAAGCCTTCTGCCCAGGGTGTGGGCCGCCATGTAACCGACGATCAGGATGGTATTTTTCTCGTTGTGGATCTTGTAGCGCAAATGATGGAGTATTCTGCCGCCTTCGCACATGCCGGAGGCAGACAGCACAATGTGGGGCTTTTCTTCCCGCATCAGGGCCATGGACTCTTCCACGGATTCCGTGAAATGCAGATGATCGAACATGAAGGGATTCATGCCTTCCCGGAGAAAATCCAGGTGAGTCTGACGATCATATACCTCGGGGTGCTCGCCGTATACCCGGGTAATCCGCGTGGCAAGCGGGCTGTCCACGTAAATGGGCACTTTTGGGACCTCGTTGTTGTTGTAGAGTTCGTGGATGGCATACAGCAGCTCCTGGGTGCGGCCGAAGGCAAAGGCGGGGATCAGAACCGTGCCGCCCCGCTCCACGGTTTCAGTGATTATCCTTTTTAAATGCGGGGTCATGTCCGCCACCGGCTCATGGGTCCGGTTGCCGTAGGTGCTTTCCATTAGCATCAGGTCGACCTTTCGGTCCTGCTCTTCGAAGTCAAGCTCGGGATTCCGGATGATGGGCTTGTCAAACCGACCGATATCCCCGGTATAGCAAACACGGAAATCCCGGCCGTTTTCCTGGGCCCGGATCATGGTAATGGCAGAGCCCAGGATATGGCCTGCATCATAGAACACGCATTCCATGCCCCGCCCGGCGGTTACGGGATGGCGGTAGGGCTGACCTGCAAAATGGGTAAGGGCCTGCTCAGCATCGCTTGAAGTATATAATGGCTCTGTTTTTTCTATACCATAATACCTCATATAACGATCAAGCGCATCAGAATCGGTGCGCCCGTTTTTTTTGAGCTTTTTTTTTATCTCCTCACGGTTTTTGCCGGTCAATTCCGCCAGCGACTCGCGAACCCTCTTGTAATTCAAATAATCCGCATCGGATTCCTGGATATGAGCACTGTCGGGCAAAAGGTATTCACAGGCATCTGCCGTGGCCCGGTTGCAAAACACTTGACCGGTAAAGCCGTTGCTCGTCAAAAGCGGGATCCGGCCTGAATGATCGATATGGGCATGCGAAAGAATAACGTTTGCTATAATATCCGGAGAAAACGGCATCCCCCGGTTTTTCCGGTCCGCATCCCTGCGCCTTCCCTGAAACAGTCCGCAGTCAAGAAGTATACGGTCCTGCTCGGTCTCCAGCATGTGCATAGAACCCGTGACCTCTCTTGCCGCACCGTAGAATCGAATCTGCATGAAACCTCCTTGTAATTACATATAGCGATTTTACCGAAATCGGGGGCGGGATCGGGATAGGAATCGATTTCGATACCGATCCCGATCCCGATAAAACTGGCCCGGCATATCCAGCATTGCTCGTTTATCGTTTATCGTTTATTCTTGCATGCGGGAAAGTTATATGTAAAAATTCATATAATATCAATTCAGTATTGACAGTTTCGTAAAAAGTCAATTTTTAGATGGCAAAGTAAAAAGTTCAAGATCAAGGCGCGCAAATCCCGAGGAATGCAGCGTACTTAATCGTACGTGAAATTCCGAAGGGATGCAGCGCAACGCAGATATTGGACTTTTTACTTTGCCATCAATATTGTGCAGGTGATTACATGGGTATTGAATTTGAAGGCCCGGAAAAAAAGCTTGAGCTAATATTGTCGGAACCGGATCCCGAACTGCGCTCCAATGCGGACGGCAGATGGGATGCCGTTGTGCATGCCAGCGGCGCGGAGATCGTCAGCAGCATCTCTTCGCCGGAAATGGACGCGTACCTGCTTTCAGAATCCAGCCTGTTTGTCTGGGATGACCGGGTTCTTATGATCACCTGCGGCAAAACCACCCTGGTAAAAGCCGTGCCTGAACTGATCCGCACCCTGAAACAGGACAGAATCGGTTTTTTCTTTTATGAACGAAAAAGCCTGATGTACCCAAACGCTCAGAATGCGGATTTTGAAGCGGACGTGGCGGGCCTTGCAAAACACTTTACCGGCAAAAGCTATAGGCTCGGCCCTGCAAACTACGATCATGTACATATCTTTTACGCATCCGCACCTGAAAAACAAGGCGTGCCTGCCCCGGAAGAAGACGAAGACGAAACACTCGAGCTGTTGATGCACGAGCTTGACCCTTCGGTACTCAAGGCTTTCATCCCCCGGGCAGAAGAAAGCTCCGCGGATATCGAGGCACAAACCGGCATTGACCGGCTCTATCCGGAAATGACAAATGACAGCTTCGTATTCAAGCCCTACGGCTATTCCATGAACCGCATTTCCGGGGAACATTACGTCACCATCCATGTCACGCCCGAGGAATCAGGATCTTATGCCAGCTTTGAGACCAATGCTCCCGAAGCCGACTACAAAGACCGGATTGAGCAGATAACGGAAATCTTCAGGCCCGGTCGCTTTACCCTCGTCTTTACCGAAGCTGTCTCGGACCGTGATCCGGGCGAAGGGAAACTGCCGAAAAAAATCTCCGGCTACCGCCGCCCGGAAAAAAGCCTGTATGAATTCGACAGCGGTTACGCAGTACTTTTCTCAAACTTTGTCAAGAAATAACAGCATTGAACTCCTCCCCCCGATCAGAGCTCATCTTATTCGGGCCGCAGGACAACGCCTCATGAGACCACAAATTTTCATGACTTACGGCCATTATGAGATAGCGGCTGTTGTCGCCGAAAGTCTCCCGGGCCTTCTCGTAATCCATGTATGCGGGCTCGCTTTTGGGCATAAAGGCTTCAATGGAATGGTCAAATCTGAGGTTGCCCATCCCCAGGCCGAGGACGAGAGTGATCAACCCGAACAGGGTAAGAAAAATCCTGGTTAGTGGGCAAAATAAAAATACTTATTGACGAAGTAAAAGGATAATGGGATACTGTATACAATAAAACGGGGATTCTAATTATAAAAGTTTCTGATTATACATTTAATTTTAACACTTTTCTTATAGGGATTTGTTGGGTAATTCGGCATAACTTGTTGATATAATTAAAAACTTTAATCGTCAACAATGCGAAATGTAAGTGTTAGGGGGTGGTTATAATGAAAATATCTTACTTGCCTATATTTGACAAGGTGCTGGATGTTATTCATACCGCCAACAGCTCTTTAGACCGCGATCTTGTGAGGCAAAAAGTCTTAAATTTATATTTGGAGACATTTGATCATGAGGGAGCGGTTTTTTTTCTGCCGGATGAGGCCGGAAACCTTTCAAATACGATAATAAATAATCTTGATGAAACTTTTAATCAAAGGTTCAAAAAGTATTATTGTAAATTTGACCCTCTGCAGCTTATCAGGAAGCCTCAAAGAACGAGCCGGGCTTCAATGGCACGGAGCATATCCTATGACAGCATGGTTTCCACTGAATATTACAATGATTTTTTAAGACCACAGCGAATTCACTATAAATTGTTGGCATACCTGGGGACCATGGAAGGGATACTCGGCAAGGTGGCGCTTACAAGGGGTGCAGGTTCTCCGTGCTTCTCGGAAAACGAAATCAGATTGGCCCGGGCCGTCACTCCCTACCTGGCCCATGCGCTTTATTTAAATGAGCTTCAAAGAAAAATATGTTTAAACGATATCTCGAGTAAACGAAGTGATGTTTTGCAGAACTTCAATTTAAGCAGGAGGGAAACCGAGGTGGCTGAACATGTATTTAAGGGCCTGAAAAACTCCGAAATAGCCAAAAAACTATTTGTTTCAGAGGTAACGGTAAAGAAACACATTCAAAAAATATACACCAAACTAGGGGTCAGGAACAGAACTTCGATGATGAATAAAATAATGGAAATACAAAGCGCATCATGAATCCTGCCGGTTGAACCCCTATCGAAAACTATACCTTCGTATAATTGACACGGGCTTCTTGATTTCAATAAAGTATCTAACATATCAGGTGGCAAGTTTATAAATCGCACGCTATAATAAAAGAAGAGTGCGCGTGCGGATAAAAAACTTTTAACGGAAAGAAAAGGAGGTGGTTTTTTAAGCTGAGCTTTGAGCTTCGCGTCTATTTTCTATAAACATTAAAGTCAAGGGGAGGGTACAACAATGTTTGGAAAAAAATTCTTCTTTGGTCTTATCTTTTTCATGATCGCTGTTTTGTTTGTAAGTAGTCCATGTCTGGCAAAAGATAAGATTGTTATCGGCCAGCCTTTTTCCCTGTCAGGTCCTCTGGCCTCTGGTGCGGCGTCTTCCAGCGGCCCTTTTTATAAATTGTGGGTAAAGCAAGTTAACGCAGATGGCGGAATCTATGTTGAAGAATACGGAAAGAAACTGCCGGTCGAGCTTATCCGTTACGATGACAAATCCGATGTTGGAACAATGACAAAGCTCCTGGAAAAATTGATTCTCGAAGACGAGGTTGATTTCATTTTTCCGCCCTGGAGCACTGCCATGCTTTATGCCGCCGCTCCCATATGCAACAAGCACGGATATATACTGATCGGAGGCGCGGGCGGGGCCGTAAAGCTAAAAGATCTCGATTTGCCATACTTTTTTCAGGTTTTAAATGACGCTGAAACACAGATGCCAGAACTTGCTGAAATATTTGCTGATATCGGAGTAAAATCCGCTGCCGTTGTCTACAGGGGAGATCTTCACGGCATAGAGTATTCCGAGTTTTCTATCCCCGAGTTTAAGGAAAAGGGTATTGAAGTAAAAATGCAGCAAAGCTATTCGCCCGGGATCAAGGACATGTCTTCGCTGATGAAGAAAGCTAAGTCTAAGAATGTGGATGCTTTTGTGGTACATGATTATCCGGGTGCCACCATGCTTGGTACCAGTCAGGCCATGGAGTTGGGGATTAATTTCAAGGCCCTGCATTTTAACGTCGGCCCGTGCTTTACTTTTTATCCGAATACTTTTGGTAGCGAGGTGGTGGAAGGAGTTATCGGCTGCGGTGCATGGAACGGGAAAAGCACTCCAGGCGCACAGGATTTGATTGACCGGTTCAATAAAAACATGGACCAGAAAATGCCCGATTACTGGGGAGGTCTGTTTTACTACTCTTCGTTGCAGCACTTCAGACAAGCTATTGAGGAGGCAGGCACGCTTGATCAGGAGAAGATAAGGGATGTAATGGCCAGCAAAACCTATAAAACAGATCTGGGCGATTTCTGGTACAATGAGGATAGAATTTTTACCAATCATCCCGGCCAGATAGGCCAGTGGCAAAACGGGGTTTTCGAGGTCATAGATACGGGGGAAAAACGTACAGCCGAGCCGATTTATCCCAAACCAAAGTGGCCTGGCAAAAAGAAGAAATAGGCGACCCGGTTATTCACTTTGCTTATTCCTCTTCTCCTTCTTTAAGGACCTTTATTGCTTCGGCAAAGAACAAGGTATTCCTGGGGGAGGAGAGGAGGAAAGGACCTGTTTTTATGATCGAGACGATATTAAATGTTGTGGTAGACGGCCTGTTAATTGGGGGTATCTATGCATTAATAGCCGTCGGGCTTAGCCTGCAGTACGGGGTGGCCAAGGTTCTCAATATTGCGCACGGAGAATTTATAATGCTCGGCGGCTTTATTACCTGGACCAGTTACAAGGTTTTTGGTATTAACCCGCTTCTTTCCGTTGCAATATGCGGCCCCCTTATCTTTGTTCTGGGATTTGTTTTGCACCTCGCTTTGTTCAAACGTATTCGCATGACATCGGAAACCGAAGGCGCTTTTGAAGGCAATTCCATGCTGGCCTGTTTCGGGCTGATGTTTATTATCCAAAATGTGGCCATCCTTATATGGGGAGCTGGAATAAAGGGGTATTCGTATCTGGGTTTCCCCGTCAGTTTCGGAGGGGGAGCGGTGTTTCCGGCCAATCGCTTAACAACTCTGGCGGTTGCCGTGATAATTTGTATAGTTTTTTATCTTTTTCTATCCCGGAGCCATATGGGAAAAGGCATACGCGCGGCTGCCCAGGATCCTGATACGGCCCAGCTGGTCGGCGTAGATATTAACAGGGTGCTTGCTTTGTGTTTCGGTTTCGGCGCTTTGATGGCCGGTTTGGCCGGTACGCTGGTTAGCATGTGCTATAAAGTTGAGCCTACCATGGGGCTTGAATATACCATCATAGCCATCATAGTTGTGGTACTGGGCGGGATGGGCAGTATACTGGGCAGTTTTTTGGGCGGAATCCTGCTCGGCCTGATCGGCAGTCTGGTAAGCCATATAGAACCAGGATTAACACTGGCATCTTTCTATTTGATATTCATGATTCTACTATTGGTAAAACCCACTGGCATTTTCGGAAAATAGGGAATTAAAGCCTATGATACTTAAGTCCAAGCGTCTTTTCTATTTGTTATGTCTTCTCCTGTTTTTGCTTATAATGCTGTTATCCCCCCTTTATACTTCGGACTACTTTTTGATTCTGGTAAGCAATATCCTTATGTATATTGTGCTAACAGTAAGCTGGACGATTTTTTCAGGACCCACGGGATATATTTCTCTGGCCCCGGCGGCTTTCTTCGGCATTGGGATTTATACGTCTGCCATTATGGGATCTCAATTCTCCCTTCCCGTTATTTTGGCAACAGGTGCTGCCGCTGCATTTTGTTGTGCGCTTTTAGTCGGGATGGTAACCCTCAGGCTTCAAGGCATCTATTTTACTATCTTTACCTTCGGCCTGGTTGAACTTCTTGGTGAAGTTGTCCAATGGTGGGAGGTAAATGTTACAGGCACTACAGGCCGTATTGTACCAGGTACGGAATATACAACTGTCTATTATACCATGCTGGGTATTGCCGTGGTGTTGATGCTGACAGCATACATTATAAAACACAGCAGATACGGCCTGGCCCTGCAGAGCATTGGTGAATATGAGGAGGCCGCAGGCCACACAGGAGTAAATGTAACGGCTTTAAAAATAGTTTCCTTTGCTGTAAGTGCTTTGTTCATGGGGGCTTGCGGCGTAATTATGGCTACGCGGTGGACCTATATCGACCCAAGCATTGCTTTTAACCCGTTGTTTTCCTTCCTGCCGGTTTTGATGGCCATTTTTGGTGGCGTGGCTCACCTTTTCGGGCCTGTGATAGGCGCAGTTATTTTCTCCTACCTCGAGGAATTCCTGACTACCCAGTTCCCTTACTATTATATGTTGATTTTTGGAGTTATTCTAGTGATTGCCATTGTTTATCTGCCCACTGGCCTTACAGGACTGATCCGGAAACTGGGCGGAAGGCTGAGGAGGAGACATGCCAATACTTGAAGCATCTGGTGTAACCAAGTATTTCGGAGGGCTGGCCGCAGTATCCAATGTGGATCTAAGCGTGGAAAGAGGCGAGGTTTACGGCCTGATAGGCCCCAATGGAGCGGGGAAAACAACACTGTTTAATCTTATAGCCGCATCGCTTGTGCCGAAGCCCGGGATAATAAAGTTCAACGGTATAAACATTACTGGCAAAAAGCCTTATCAAGTATGCCGTCTCGGTCTGGGGATGACTTTTCAGACTGTGAAGATTTTCGCCAACATGTCGGTTCTTGAAAATGTTCTTCTGGGTTCCTTCTTTGGGTCCCCAAAATACGTGCCTTTATCCGAAGCCAGGAAACGCTCCGAAGAGCTGCTGGAATTTGTCGGACTGTCTGAAGCTGCACCCACTCCGGCAAAGGACCTGACTCTTTCGAGCCAGAAGCGTCTTGAAGTGGCTCGGGCAATGGCCGGCAACCCCGAGCTTCTGCTTTTGGACGAAGTTATGGCCGGCCTGACCCAGACCGAAGTCTCAGAGGCAATGAGATTGGTTAACCGAATTCGTGAGCAGGGGATTACCATTGTAATGATCGAACATGTAATGAAAGCGATTATGAACCTGTGTGACCGTATCCTGGTGCTTCATCACGGGGAAAAAATTGCGGAAGGTACGCCTGAGCAAGTCGCCAAAAACGAACAAGTCATTGCAGTATACCTTGGAGAGTAACTAAATGCTGAAGGTTGAGAACATACAGGCCTTTTATGGAAAGATACAGGTGTTGAGGGATGTAAACCTGGATATCAACCAGGGAGAACTTGTGGCTTTGGTGGGGGCCAACGGGGCAGGTAAAACCACCCTTCTCAATACTATATCGGGTTTGATGCCTAAAGCATCAGGCAGCGTTAAGTTTCTTGAAAAAAGTATAGATAACCTTTTACCTTCCCAAATAGTTGAAATGGGGTTTTCACATATTCCGGAGGGCCGAAAGCTTTTTTCCGGCATGTCCGTACGTGAAAACCTTGAAATGGGCGCGTATCCGAAACGTGCCTGGAAAAAAAGGGAAGAGACGCTCAGGGAAATTTATAATCTGTTTCCTATCCTGGAGGAAAGGAGTGCCCAGTTTGCAAGCACTTTGAGCGGGGGACAGCAGCAGATGCTGGCCATGGGGAGGGGGCTGATGTCAAAGCCCAGGCTGTGTGCAATTGATGAGCCGTCAAACGGTCTTGCGCCGATGGCAGTACTGGAGTTGTTTAAAATAATATCCTCTTTGAGGGATCAGGGGGTAACAGTGCTGCTGATTGAGCAGAACGTAAAGCAGACCTTAGAGATTGCAGACAGGGCGTATGTCCTGGAAAACGGCAGGGTCGTATTGGAGGGGTCGTCCGGAGAACTTCTTGAAAGCGATCATATCCGCAAAGCTTATATGGGGCTGTAGGCCGTGTTTGCCGGGAAAAGTTTTTATTCCTAAACGGTATTATCACAAAAGGAGCATGAAATGGATATCAATGCTGCGGTAGTCTACAAAAAGTCCGATGAATTCAATATTGAGAAATTGAAACTAAGTGATCCAAACGAAGACGAGGTGATAGTGCGGATCATCGGTTCGGGTATTTGTCATACGGATCTGGCAGCAAGGGATCAGCATCTTCCCATCCCGCTGCCAAGTGTTTTCGGACATGAAGGCGCCGGAGTGATTGAAAAGACAGGCACAAAGGTCAGCAAGGTTAAACCCGGGGATCACGTAATATTGAGTTGGGGGTGCTGCGGTAAATGCCCCTCGTGTAAAGCAGGTCTTGCTCCTTATTGCCACAATTTTTTTCTTTACAATTTCAGCGGGGCACGGCCTGATGGAACAACCACTTTAAGAAAAGGCGATCAGGAAATCCATGGTTCCTTTTTCGGCCAGTCTTCCTTTGCGGATTTTGCTTTGGCCAGCGAGAAAAATGTGGTCAAGGTAGGCAAGGATGTTCCTTTGGAGATTCTGGGACCTTTGGGCTGCGGGGTGCAGACCGGCGCCGGGGCCGTCATGAATACGCTTGATGTATCCCCCGGAGATTCAGTTGCGGTATTCGGCGCGGGAACCGTCGGCATGAGCGCTATTATGGCTGCAAACGTGTGCGGCTGTACAACTGTTATCGGTATTGATCGTAATCCGGAGCGCCTTGAACTAGCAAAGGAGCTGGGAGCCACCCATACGGTAAATGCAGATGAGACGGATCCTGTGGAGGCCGTGCAATCAATCACAGGTGGCGGGCCAAATTATACAATAGAGTGTGTAGGCAATCCAAAAGTGCTTCGCCAGGCCGTAGATGCTCTTCCGCTATGCGGTGTTTGTGCCCTGCTGGGTGTTGTTGCGCCGGGAACCGAGGTCGGCCTGGATATGGATCGGATTATGAACGGCCGGACTGTCAAAGGCGTGATAGAAGGCGATGCCATACCCGACCTGTTTATACCGCGGCTTATTGATCTGTATAGAAAAGGGCGTTTTCCCTTTGATCGTCTTATTAAATTTTATCCGTTCGAAGAAATAGAAAAGGCGGTAGAGGACATGGAAAAGGGAAGCGTTATAAAACCGGTCTTGCGGCCGTAGGACAGTAGTCAGTGATCGGCAGTCAGTTCTTTCTTTAACCTTGGGGCCTTGAACGTGTGATAAGGAGATATGGATATGAAGATTATTCGGGTGAATATGACTGATAAAAAGGTCGTGGTTGAGGACGTGCCAAAAGATTATCAGGCTCTTGGAGGCAGGGGGCTTACCTCCATAATGATCAATACAGAGGTTCCGCCTACATGTGATCCGCTTGGTCCTGAAAACAAGCTTATATTTGCTCCGGGTTTTTTAAGCGGGACATCCCTTGTGAATACGAGCAGGATTTCGGTCGGCGCCAAAAGCCCTCTTACCGGCGGAATAAAGGAAAGCAATGCCGGAGGAACCTGCGCCGCCGCTCTGGGGCATCTGGGGATTACCGCTATTGTAATAGAAGGCCATGCGCCGCAAGGGGAGCTCAGCTTTTTGCGTATAGATGAAAACGGGCAGGCATCCCTTGTTCCTGCGCAGACTTATCAGGGCGTTCGGACCTACGAACTTACGGAAAATATTCTCGGGGTCTACGGGAAAAAGACCTCGGTAATGTGCATTGGTCCGGCCGGAGAGCAAAGACTGCCTGTGGCTTCCGTTCAGTCATCCGACGTCGACGGAAGGCCCTGCCGTGCGGCGGGGCGGGGAGGTATGGGTGCTGTTATGGGTGCTAAAGGATTAAAGGCACTGATAGTGGATCAGGGCGGAAAGAGTGCCGATGCCATAGCAGACCCCGAAGCCTTCAAGGAAGCTTCTAGAGCTGTGGCCAAGGCGGTAAGGGAGCATCCTATGAGCGGCGGTATGATGCCTTCGCTGGGCACAGCAGGTCTTGTTGCTCCTGTTAACAGCATGGGAGCTTTTCCCTCCTACAACGCCCGCAAGGGTGTTCTTGAAGGCTGGGAAAAAATCAGCGGCGAGGCTATGGCCGATCTCATAAAGAAACGCGGGGGCAAGACAACCCATGTTGGGTGCAGCCAGTGCATTGTTCGCTGTTCCAATGAGTTTGTGGACAAAGATGGGAAATATGTCACAAGCTCTCTTGAATACGAGACCATATGGTCACTGGGAGGTATGACAGGTGTTGAGGATTTGGATACCATAGCTCGATTGGACCGTCTGTGCGATGATATCGGCGTTGATACCATGAGCACGGGTGTAGCTGTGGCGGTGGCCCTGGACGCAGGCCACAAACCTTTCGGAGATCCCGAGGCGGTCATTTCAATGGTGGAAGAAATAGGGCAGAACACCGGGTTCGGAAAGATCCTCGGAAACGGACCTTTAGCTGTGGGAAAGCATTTCAACCATTCGCGGGTTCCTGTAGTCAAGGGGCAGAGCATAGCGGCATATGACCCAAGGGCAATGGTGGGAAACGGAGTCACGTACGCAACCTGCCCTATGGGTGCGGATCATACGGCCGGGAATCTCGTAGGTGAATATTTGGACAAGAAGCTGAACCCCCTTAATAAAGAAGGACAGGTGGAGACTTCCAGGAACCTTCAAATCGGCATAGCGGCCGTAGACTGTACAGGAATGTGTTTTATGGCCAGTGCCGCCCTGGTGGAGGGAGATGGCGCCGATGCGTTTTTAAAGGCCATTAATGCAAAAATGGGCACACAGTTGAACCCGGATGACATCCCGGCCATGGGAATTCGGGTTATAAAGGCGGAAAAGGAATTTAATGCCAAAGCGGGATTTACTGAAAAAGATGACAGGCTGCCTGATTTTTTCTATAAAGAGCCTTTGCCCCCTCACAATACTGTTTTTCCTTTCAGTGATCAGGAAATTGACAGCACCTTTGCAAAGCTTTAAAGAAGAAACCGACTTCTAAGTAACTTCAGAAAAAGTTACTGTTATAGCTCGGTCCCGGGCGCGGCCCGGGGGAATACTTCCAAGGAAGTCCAAGGTCGGGGTCTGCATTTGATGAATCCCGAAAACGGTCAGGAGCAAAAAAAATTGACCCCGACCGCAGGGCTTCCTTACCCGAAAATATCTCCGCCGCGGGATAGAGAGCTTTTTTACGTAACTATTGATCTTTACCAGGAGGCAATAGATGCCGGGAGAATACCTGAATGAATACATAGAGACCATGCCTCAGCAGAATCTGCGGGCCATCCAGAATGAGAAGTTTTTAAAACAGCTTGATTATGTGTGGCGGAATTCACCGTTCTACCAGGAGAAATTTGGAAGAAGCGGGCTTGAAAGAGGTGACATAAAAAGCATAGACGACCTTGCAAAGCTGCCCTTTACCGAAAAGGACGAGTTGAGAAAAAGCCAGGAGGAGCACCTCCCTTTGGGAAATCATCTGGCAGCGCAGGTCAGGGACCTGATAAGAATACATTCTTCATCCGGAACCACCGGAATTCCAACCTTTGTCGGCATTACAAAGCATGACCGGAAAGTCTGGAATGATATCACATCGCGTTCCTTTTTTACCCAGGGAATCAGGGATACAGATATTGTTATCCATGCGGTGGGGCTTACTTTTTTTGTCGGAGGCATCCCTGTAAAGGACGGCATAGAAAGTATAGGCTCGGCATTTGTTCCTATAGGAACCGGGATGTCCGATCGGGTTGTTGCCACTGCAAAAAGGCTTCATCCTAATGTGCTTCACTGCACCCCTTCATATGGATTATATTTTTCCGAATATGTTCGCAAACGCGGCATGGATCCTTCGGAACTAGGTTTTAAAAAGATTACCGTAGGAGCGGAACCCGGCGGAAGCGTGCCGTCAATAAGGAAAAAAATAGAAAGCGAATTCGGCGCTGTCGTAACAGAGGGCCTGGGAAATTCGGATGCTGCACCTGTGATTTTTTCCGAATGCCCGTATCAAAAAGGCATGCACTTCTGCGCACAGGAATATATTATATGCGAGCTTATAGACCCGGATACGGGCAGCGTGATTGAGATGACAGAAGATGCGGAAGGCGAGCTTGTATATACATTGATTGACAGGCAGGCATGTCCGGTGATGAGGTTTAGGACTCACGATCGGGTGAGAGTATGGGTTTCTCCTTGTGAATGCGGAAGAACAAGCTTCAGGCTGCGGTGTCTTGGCAGGACTGACGACATGTTGATAGTGCTTGGTGTCAATGTGTTTCCGGCGGCCGTTAAAGATATTATAACATCATTTTCTCCTCGTACCACAGGTGAGATGGTAATTCTTCTGGACGAACCGGGCCCCGCGGCTGTTCCTCCTGTTAAAATCCAGGCGGAGCACGCCAACACCGGGGAAGACCTTGACCTGCTGAAGCAGGAAATTGAAAAGACTTTAAGAGAAAAGCTGGTGTTTCGCGCTGATGTTCAACTGGTAGAACCCGGGAGCCTGCCCCGTTACGAAATGAAGTCAAAGTTGATAAGAAAGCTTTACGAAGAAAGGTAGTGATTCACTTTTTCCCGGTAGTTGTATATCCCGGGCATTCATTTGCCTCCCCTTGGACTTTGGGGCATTTTTCTTCGCCCCGGCATTACTCAATGCTTTTATAAATTTTACGGGGCAGAGTTAAAATTTATATTGACGAATTAAAAGGAAGTGGGATACTGTATACAATAGAATGGGGGTTCTAATTATAAAAGTATTTGATTATACATTTTATACATTTAATTTCAACACTTTTCTTATTCAGATGCGAGGTGCTGCATATGGCCGAAAAATTTATTTTAAGTGAGCTTTGTCGTTATCCATTAGGAACTTTTGCAGAAATTATTTACAGAAACGCACTCTTCCAGCCCGACGACGAAGCTTTTGTTATCGGCTCCAGGCGAGAGACTTTCTCCAGTTTCAATGCCCGGGTAAACCGCTTGATACACGGCCTTAATGATTCCGGGTGTGTCAAAGGCGATGTTCTCGGTATTTTATCCTGGAATTGCCTTGAATATATGGAGGTCTGGGGGGCGGCCATGAAAGGGGGATTTGTTCTGGCTCACTTAAGCCCCAGGCTTTCCGAGAACGAGATTTTTGAGCTGATCGCCCATACAGGTGCCAGGGTGCTTTTTTGCGGACCTGAATTTGCAAAGTATGCAGATCGTTTTAAGCAAAGCATTCAGGGGCTTGACCACTGCTTTGTATTCAAAGGGGATTCTGACAGCAGCTATCAAAAATTACTTGAAGGCCAAAGCGCCGGGGAAACAGATATCGATTTAACCCCTGAGGATCCTGTGACCATATTTTTTACCAGCGGAACTACAGGGACTCCCAAAGGAGCGGTATATTCCCATAGAAAGAAAATTGATAATTCAATAGGCAAGGCATTGGATATCGGCGTTCACAACGGGGACCGTAACTTTATTGTTCTTCCGATGTTTCATGTAGGCGGCGACAGCCATATCTGGCCTTTTTTTATAAGAGGCTGCTGCAATGTTATAATGGAAAAAACATCGTTTGATCCGGCTTCGATGTTAAAAACCATTCAGGACGAAAAGATTACCGACGTTCAAATTGTCCCGACTCAGCTCGTTGCGCTTCTCAATCATCCTAGAATTGACCAATATGACTTAAGCAGTTTAAAGCGGATATGGTATGCCGCATCTCCCATGCCGACGGAAGTCTTAAAACGCGGAATAAACATGTTCGGCCCGATTTTCATGCAGGGCTACGGATTAAGTGAATCAGGCCCCCATACCACATGGCTTCCAAAAGAAGCGCATCTTGAGAAAGGCGAAAAGGTGCTGGCCTCCTGCGGCCGGCCTTGTTCAGGGGTCCACATGAAAGTCGTTGACGTTAACGATCACGATGTTCCGCCCGGCGAAATGGGCGAGATTATAGTTAACAGCAGTCGTGTAATGTCCGGTTACTGGGGGCAGTCCGACGAGGATTCAGGCAAGGGCTTGAAGAACGGATGGCTGTATACCGGTGATGTGGGCTACTATGACGAGCACGGCTATATTTATATCGCAGACCGTAAGAATGACATGATTGTAACCGGAGGCGAAAATGTCTACCCGAAGGAAGTGGAGGAAATATTGTACCAACATCCCTCTATCTACGAGGCGGCTGTAATAGGGGCTCCGGATTCTTATTGGGTTGAGCGGGTACACGCAATGGTTGTTTTAAGAGAAGGCAAGCAGGCAACGGAAGCAGATATTATCAGTTTCTGCAAAGAACGTATAGCTCGTTTCAAGACTCCAAAAAGCGTTGAATTTATTGAGGAGCTTCCAAAAAGTCCCCAGGGCAAGGTGCTGAAAAGAGAGCTCCGTAAACAGTATTCGGAAAGTTCTTAATTATTCCGATAAGAATCAGTGTTAAGGAGTGGACATGGAGCAATTCAGCTTAACAAAAGAGCAGCTTGATATCCAGAAAGCGGCCAGAGAGTTTGCGACCAAAGAGCTGGGTCCTGTTGCCCGGGAACTGGACAGTCAGGGGAAGTTTGATGATCGATTGTGGAAAAAGGCAGCCGAACTGGGGTTTCTGGGAGTTTTTGTAGCAGAAGAATACGGCGGCATGGGCATGGGATATCTGGATCAATGCTTGATAGTCGAGGAATTCGCCAGGGTTGATCTGGGGATGGCCCATGCTATTGAATCAACCTTTTTCGGAACCCAGTTGATCCAACTGATAGGTACTGAAGAACAGAAAAAAAAATATCTTCCGGCCATTTGCGACGGTGAAATGCGGATGGGGGTCGCCGTAACCGAGCCCGATGCCGGAAGCGACGTAACCGCGGCTCAAACCACTGCAGTTAAGCAGGGAGACGATTATATCATTAACGGGAGTAAGATTTTCATTACCAACTGTTCCCTGGCTGATATTCTTATCGTGTTTTGCCTGACCGATCCTGACAACCCCAAAAAACACAAGCGTTTCAGCACGATTATCTCGGAAACCGATCGCAGCGGATACTCTTCCAATACCTATCACGACAAGCTCTCGCTGCGGGCCTCCAATACAGGTGATGCGTTTTTTAAAGATGTTAAAGTCCCTGTGGAGAATCTTCTCGGCCAGGAGGGAAAGGGGTTTTACAATCTGATGGAATTTTTCAACAGAACCCGGGTTCAGGTAGCAGCGCTGGGTGTTGGAACCGCTCAGGGCGCTTTGGATAAGACCCTGGCCCATGTTCGCAGGCGGGAACAATTTGGAAAGCCGCTTTCAAATCAGGAAATGGTCCAGGGAAAAGTCGCGGAAATGGCTACCATGACAGAGGCCGGCCGCTCGATGTATTATCGTGCTGCATCCAAGCTTGACTCTGGCAGGCCGGATCCTTCGCTCAGTTCCATGGCGAAGTGGTACTGCGCCGAAATAGCGGTAAAAGTCGCAGATGAGGCAATACAACTCCACGGTGGATATGGAATTCTGGAAGAATACGGTGTTGCTCATTATTGGCGGAATGCCAAAGTGCTGGAAATTTTCGAGGGCAGCAAGGAAGTGGAGAAAGTTATAATTGCCAGAAAACTGATTGGTCGTCAATAAACACGTTTTTTGGTTATAGCTTGGGATAAGTTTTATCGATATAACCGGTTTAATACCGGCAATGCCGGTTATGTCAAAAAATTGTATAAATCAGCAATAAAAGGAGAGAAGTATGTTTGACAAGGCCCATGTTCCGTACAAAGGGTATTGGAGCTCACCGTTTTGCCGCTGGCAGGGACAGTTCCAGAATGAGGACTCCATGAAGCTTGCAGCCCATTTGGCGCGCCGTTTTTTTGAATTGCGCGGTGTTACCGCCGAAATTTTCGACGGCATTGTATTCGGCGCTACCATTCCTCAGAGATGGTGGTTTTACAATTCCCCGCATTTTGCGACCTTGATAGGCAATCCGGATATAAGCGGACCCTGCATCGCCCATGCGTGTGCGACCTCCACTACCTCGGTTAATTATGCCGCTCAATGCATCCAGATGGGCACCAATTCAAACATATTGGTGGGAACTTGTGACAGAACCTCCAACTGTCCGAATATAATATGGCCAAATCCGGCCGGGCCGGGCGGAAAACCGGAATATGAGAGCTGGATGATGGACGGCTTCGGCTGGGATCCCACCGCTGAAACCAGTCCTACAGGAACCGCCAATAATGTGGCCAAAAAGTACGGCGTAACCCGCGAAGAGTCTGACGCCATGGCGCTTAGCAGATACCAGAAATACACGGATGCTCTGGCAAATGACCGTGAATTTCAAAAGCGCTACATGATTCCGGCCGAGGTAAAGGTTTCCAAGAAAAAGACGATAATGGTCGAGGAAGACGAGGGAATAATGCCCTGCACAGAAGAGGGACTGGCCAAACTAAAGCCTGTATCCGAGGATTCGCCCCTGACCTTTGGAGCTCAGACCCACCCGGCGGATGGAAACGCGGGAATGATAGTTACCACCAGGGAGAAGGCTAATGAGCTGTCTGCAGACAAGGCTGTAAATATCCAGATTTTATCATACGGTTTCGCCCGTGCTGAAAAGGGGCATATGGCGGAGGCGCCGAGTCCGGCCGCCCGCAACGCCATGGAGCGGGCCAATGTAAAGGTCTCCGATTTATCGGCGGTCAAAACCCACAATCCCTTTACTGTAAATGATATCGTCATGCGCAAAATACTGGGCGTTGACGAGAAGATTTTCAACAACTACGGAAGCTCAATAGTTTATGGGCATCCCCAGGGGCCTACCACTATGCGGCTGCTTGTTGAATTGATTGAGGAGCTGGTTGAAAAAGGCGGGGGATACGGACTTCTTGGAGGCTGCGCTGCAGGTGATTCCGGCGCCTCCCTGGTAATAAAAGTAAATTAAATTACAATATACCGGCATAAACAGGAGGAATACGATGAAGGAAAAAGAGCCTCTTTATCCATCTTTTTATAATCCGTTTTTGATCAGGCCGGACCGCGATCTGCCCAAAGAAATGGCAGTGATAGGCGCAGGTCATATAGGTCCCGATATCGCTTATTTTCTGCGAACCGGTCTTCCTGAGAAAAAACTCTATCTTGTCGACGCTGTGGAGGAACCTCTTAAAAACGCTGAAGAAAGGTTCAAGGGGTACGCCCAGAAAGGAATTGACAAAAAAAAGCTTACCCCTGAGCAGGCCGAAGCAGTGTTAAGCAATATTGTATACACTACGGATTACAATAAAATAAAGGATTGCGGCCTTATAATAGAGGCGGCTACTGAAAATCTGGATTTAAAGAAAAAGATTTTTGCACAGCTTGAAGGCCTTGTAAGCCCGGAGGCGATTCTTACATCCAACACCAGTTCAATTCCTGCAGATCAGATATTCAACGAGCTTTCCCATCCGGAACGTACCACTATTACACATTTTTTTGCGCCTGCGTGGAGGAGCATGGCGGTCGAGGTTATCAACTGGGAAGGTGCGGACCGGGCGGTTCTTAATTATCTACTCTGGTTTTTTGCACACACAGGCAAGGCCCCGGTTGTTACGCGCAATGTTTTTTCTTTTCTGTTAAACCGGATTTTTGAAAACTGGACCAATGAGGCTGCTTATCTTGTGGATCGGGCAACAACCATGCAGGTTGACCATGTTACCGAAGAATTCGTGGGTGCAGGCCCGTTTTTCGTATTGAATATGGCGGGAGGCAATCCCATTACATACGAGTCCCAGAAACGAAGAATGGCTGAAAGGGAATGTTATAAACCTTCGCCGATACTTTTGTCCGTAGACAAGTGGAATACACTGCGGCCGGGTACAAAGGTTGATGTACCTCTTGATCTGGCTGAATGGATCAGAACCCGGATGCTTGGATTGGTCTTTTCCCAGTGCTACGACATTACGGATCGGGAGATCGGGACTCGCGCGGACCTTAACTTTGGCAGCATAATTGCTCTTGGATTTAAAAAGGGCGTTTTTGATATCATGAGCGACCTCGGGCCGGGACAGGTCTCCAGGATCACTTCTGATTTCAATGCCGAACGTCCCGGCTTCCCGCAGCCGAAACGTGAGATAGAACAGTACCTTGATTTCCCCCGCGACATTCTGGTGGATAACAAGGACGGGGTCAGAATTATAACAATCCGAAGGCCCCAGGCTGCCAACGCCCTTGGAGCCGGCACATGCAAAGAAATTTTGGGAGAACTTAAAAAGGGCGAGGCCGACACCACGGTCAAGGGATTTATAATCACCGGGTACGGTACAAGGGCCTTCTGCGCCGGCGCCGATATCCAGGGGTTTGTAGAGACCTTTGATAACTATTCGGCAGGAGTGGAGCTGGCAAAAGGCAATTCACAGGTGCTGCACTTTATTGATCGGATGAGCAAACCTGTGGTTGCAGCAGTCAACGGTCTGGCCATGGGCGGCGGGGTTGAAATGGCCCTGCGCTGCCACAGCCTGGTTGCCACTGAGAACTCTTTTTTTCAGCTGCCTGAAATTACACTGGGCATTATGCCAGGCATGGGCGGCGTGGTTATTCCGTATCGCAAATGGCCTCATGCTGCGGAAACCTTTCATAACATGATCGGCAAGGCGCAAAAGCTATCGGTTAAGGAGGCCGGAGATATCGGCATAGCCAGGAAAATCGTTTCCGAATACCCGGAGCTTATTGATGCTGCTATTGAGGAGGTCTCGAAGCTGCAGAATAATATGCCGGAAGTCCCGGAAGGGCCGGTTTCAATTCCGCCTTTCACTGTCCACGAACAGCCAAAAGCCGGGGATCTACCCTTGAGCAGGGAGGCGCTCGAGATCATTGCCAGGGTGGTCAATGAAGCCGCTGCAGCCGATACTTTGGAAGAGGCCCTTGAAATCAGTTACCAGGGTTCCGGGGAAATTTCCTGCATAGACGCTTCCAAAGAGGGTGTAAGGGCGTTCTTGCAGAAGCGGAAACCGCAATTTGCCATATAACTGCTTTTTCCGGTACTTGGGCACAATTACCACATGGTATTTGCAATCCCACCGGACATGCGATAAGCTCATCCAATCATGCACAGGTTCTTCCTCCAGTTTCGCCCCAAAGGACTTCCCCGGAGGAAGAACCTATTTTATTTCACGCCGTGTCGGAATTCATGAAATCCTTTATTCCCATTTAAAGGCACGCATATCATAATGCTTTCCCCATTCCTGAGCGGCGCCGTCATAAAACTTTACGTTTTCATAGCCTAACACCTGGCTCAAAACAAACCACCATGAGCTTGCATATCCTCCCACGCCGCAGTAAACAATAATGGAGGAATTACTCTTTTCTTTGCCCAGCACACCCGATGCCATGGCACCCAGCGTGCTGCTGTCTTTATAGGTATATGTCCCGTCCTTATTCATATCCCATATCCAGGGAGCCGGCAGCGAGGATGCCCCGGGTATGTGGCCGGGCTTATCGGTCCAGGGCTCCACAGCGGCTCCGAAGTAGACATTGGCATCCCTGGCATCAATAATATCTGTTTTATTCAAACCGGCGTGAACCTCGTCAATGGGGACAAACATGGCATCATTTACATCTGCCTTGTATTCAACCGCAGTTGGTTTGGCAGGCTTGGTGCTGATTTCGTTGTCAGCAGATGTCCATTTGGGATATCCTCCGTCGAGAATGGCCACATTTGGTACTCCGGCATAAATAAGGGTGTCTGCTGCCCTGGTTGCATTGGCCAACCCGTAGAAAGGGGCGGGATCCTTGGGATTGGGAGCTGTAACCAATACCACCTTTGAATCCGGACTGATTCCCAGACCGCCGATGGTTTCAAACAGTTCCGCTTTATCGGGCAATTCCAGGAAAAGACCGTTTTTCTGGGTGATCCATGCCGAAACAGGGAATTCAAAGGGCGCATTGATCGAACCCGGGATATGACCTTCGGCGTAATCCGAAGCGGTTCTGATATCAACAATAACAAGATCTTCGCTGCCCATGTTGGAAGCAAGCCATTCCGTTGATACAATCGGTTCAATTTTTCTGTCCTGTTCGGATCTTTGATGTTCCATGGCCAGTCCTTTCGTCATAAAAGATACTGCAAAAATAACAGTAAATAGAATTAAAATACCCCCCTTTTTCATTTTCAGCCTCCTTATTGTAGTGATTAAAGGATAAAATATACTGCCATGAATTTCAATAGCTTCTGCAGTTCAGTCCTTTACTGTCCGCAGGAGCGGGCAGAGAATGAAAATATAAAGCACGGCTGATGTGGTGTGATAAAAATCATATAACAACGTTCATATTTCGTAACATCTATCTACTATTTTTCAGGTGTTTTGTCAAAAAACAAGTTTTTTTTCTTTGTTGACATCGAACTAAAATTTTGTCATATAATAAATATGTTATTACAGGTTTCTATTTAAAATTAGTATTTTTACCAAAACTAGGGTACTGTAAACCAATCTTGCCCGTGCTTCGCTGTCGCCTCTGAGTTTTTGCCTTAAAAATAACAGGTCTGTCATGGGGGCGGATAGAAGTTGTATTCGGACACTTCTTTTAACTCTCCGGAGGGCTGCTCATTGAATTTATCGGATATTATAAAGAGAGGAGCCGTTTTTTTCCCAGAATCCAGGGCTTTGATATTCGAAGGCCTTGCCTTTTCTTATAAAGAATTAAATGCCTGCATCAACTCGATTGCCGCTTATTTGCAGGAACTCGGTGTTTCAAAAGGCGACAGAATAGCCCTTTATGCCGAAAACAGACCTGAATGGATCATGACATATTACGGCATCGTAAGGCTCGGTGCTATTGCTGTCTGTATCAGCGCATCTTATAAAGGTGCGGAGCTGGAGCATCAAGTCAATGACTCCGGCGCAGTTTACGTGGTCACATCCGAGAGCCTTTCTTCGAATCTGCCTTTGCCTGAAAAAATGCAAAATCTCAAAGGGTCCCTGATTATAGAAAAAGACAATGTTTTTTCGGGCCTGAATGTAGGTGGAACTACGGAGCCGGATTCTGATTTGACCGTGGATTGCGAGCCTGACGACACATGCGTGGTTCTTTATACCGGCGGGACCACCGGAGTTCCAAAAGGCGCCATGCTCACCCATCGGAACTTGTTGTATACCGCTGGAAATGTTTGTTTCCACGAGCGGCTTGCCCCATGTGATAGAAGCCTTTGTTTTATGCCTTTAAATCATGTATTTGCCTCCAACCATATAATGAATGCCGGTTTTTATGCCTGTGCAACCATTGTGCTGCACAGAGGATTTGACATGGATAAAATTGTTTCCTCGATAAGTTCCAATCAGGTAACCCGGATGTATGCGGTCCCCACCGTATACATCCGGATTTTAAACAACCCTGACTGCCATTCTCATCTGAGGTCCGTGCAATACTCTTTTTCAGCAGCCACCAGCATGCCCACCGAAATCGTCCGTCAGTGGCAAAATACATTCGGGTTAAATATTTACGAGGCCTACGGCCTTACTGAAACCGCCTCTCTTGTTACCTATAACCATATTTTTCAGCACAAAGTCGGGGCTGTCGGGAGCCCGGCCGGATTGGTTGAAGTAAAGCTCGTTGATGCGGATGGAAAAGAAGTGCCGGGAGGGGAAGAAGGAGAGATCGTGGTTCGAGGCCCCAATATAATGAAGGGATATCTTAATCACCCTGAAGAAACAGCCAACACAATTGTTGACGGGTGGCTTCATTCCGGAGACGTGGGGCGTTTTGACGAATCCGGATATCTCTATATCGTCGACAGACTAAAAGATCTTATTATCAGCGGCGGGTTAAACGTTTATCCCAGAGAGGTTGAAGAAGTCATATACACTCATGAAGCTGTCGAGGAATGCAGCGTGGTGGGGCTTTCCCACCCGGAATACGGAGAGGCCGTGACCGCCTTTATACGCTTGAGAAAAGGACGGGACTCAGTAGCCGAAGAAGATCTCATAGATTTTTGCAAGGAAAGGATGGCATCATATAAGGCTCCTAAAAAGGTTTATTTTCTTGAGGACTTTCCCAGGACTCCTCAGGGCAAAATTTTAAAGCGCGAACTAAAGAGGCAAAACCAGCCTTGAACAGGCGCCCATTCAATGCAGTTTAAAAGAAAGGGTTAATATGAAACAGATCAAAATGTATGGTGTCGGCGGTCAGGGGGTAGTGACAGCCGCCAAGGTGTTGTGTGAGGCTGTGGCCATCCATGAGAACGGATATGCCCAGGCCATACCGGCCTACGGACATGAAAGACGCGGTGCTCCGGTATATGCGGACGCTATTATCAGCCGGGAACCTATCAAAAAAAAGGGATTTGTGTATGAACCCGATTACGTAGTTATTTTTGATGATTCGGTAATGGACAAGGGCATAGATGTAATGGCCGGCACATCTGATCAAACTGTATTTATAGTCAATACTTACAGAACCAGGGAAGACTATCCGTTTATCAAGCATAAATTGTTTTGGGTGGACGCCCATAGCATTGCGCTAAATACCTTAAAAGTCGATATCCCTAATACAGCTATGCTGGGAGCCATGGCAGGCGCTGATTTGGTAGGTATCGATGCGGTTGGGGCGGCAATTAAAGATAAATTCGGAGACAAGGGTACAGTTAATTTGGAAGCAGCCCGGACCGCTTGTGAGCAGATTGCTTCCAATGCATGACCGAAAGGGGGAAATTTCATGCCAATAACAGATTCGGAGTCCGGTCGGGAGAAAACCGTGCTCGGGCCTTGCGCTCTTATATTTTCCAGTGCGCAGACAGGCACCTGGAGAGACGTCAGGCCGGTTGTGGACCAGGAACAGTGCATTCTGTGCGGTATATGTGAAAAACATTGTCCCGTGGATGTAATAAGAACCGGGGACAAAAAGGAGAACGGCAGCCTTGAGATAGATTTTAAATACTGTAAAGGCTGCGGCATCTGCGCAGAAGTGTGCCCGCAGGATTCGATTGAAATGATCGATGAAAGGGAGGTGTCAGGTGAAAAGAATTATGCTTGAAGGCAACGGCGCCGCATCCGAGGCCATGAGATTGGCAAGGATCGGTGTCGTCTCGGCCTACCCGGTTACGCCCCAGAGCCCCATTGCGGAAGTCTTGTCTGATTACGTTAGTCAGGGGCGGCTGGATGCAGAATATGTACGTGTGGAGTCAGAACATTCGGCAATGTCCGTGGCCATAGGTGCTCAGCTAACCGGTGTTCGAACGGGTACTGCCACCTCTTCGGTAGGGCTGGCCCTGATGTTTGAGATGCTCGGCGTGGCCGCCGGATTGCGGCTGCCCATTGTCATGCCGGTTGTAAATCGAGCGCTGGTAAGCCCCTGGAGCCTGTGGTGTGACCACCAGGATTCCATGAGTGTAAGAGACAGCGGTTGGATGCAGTTTTATGCCGAAGACTGTCAGGAGGTTTTGGATTTGATTTTGATCGCATACAAGGCCGCCGAGCATGCCGATGTTTTATTGCCTACTATGGTATGCATGGACGGATTTTTTCTGTCGCACATGAGCCAGGCGGTTATGGTGCCGGATCAGGAGGATGTGGACGCTTTTCTGCCTTTCTATGAAGCAAAGAATCTAAAGCTTGATCCGTCGGATCCCATGTTTATAAACAATCTGACCCCTTCAACCGAGTTTATGGAAATGCGCTATCAGCAGTTCGAAGGGTTTAACAATGCATCCGGGATAATAAAGGAAACCATGGCTGAATTCAAGAACCGGTTCGGCCGCGGATACCAACCTGTTGAAGCCTACAGGTGTGAAGACGCAGAGGCTGTCATTATAAGTCTGGGATCCATGTCCGGCACGGTTAAACACATTGTGGACCAATACCGCGAAAAAGGCAAAAAAGTGGGAAGCATTAGAATCGTTTGTTTCCGTCCGTTTCCCACAGAGGATCTGCTTCGGATAGTGCCCGAAAATGCCCATGTGGGAGTCCTTGATCGCAGCATGAGCCTGGGTGCCCAGGCCGGCCCGGTCTGCATGGAGGTTAGATCCGCTCTGTCCGAAAGACGTCCGGATGTCAGGGTCCAGCCCTATGTAGCAGGCCTTGGCGGACGGGATTTAAGGCCGGTTGCGGTAACCACGGCTATTGATCAGATGTTGGAAGGCACGTTTAATCCTGCCGCACAGTGGCTGGATGTGAATGAAAATGCCATGACTATACGGCGTTATACGGAGGTTGCTTGATATGCTTACAATTAAAGATCCAGCCAGAGGGCTTGTGGGCCATGGAGTCAGCACCTGCGCAGGCTGTGGCTTGGAGCTGGCCATTCGGGTAATTCTGGATATTTTAGGAGAGAAAACTGTAATCGTTATTCCCCCGAGCTGTGCCGCGCTTTTTTCAGGATACGGAAACGAGACCACCTTGGGTATACCCGGTATTCAGGGGAATCTGGAAAATACCGCGGCCGTGGCCGCGGGTATAAGGGCCGGATTTGCCCACCGGGGGATGACCGATATCACAGTGCTGGGCATGGCCGGAGACGGCGGCACGGTAGATATCGGCCTGCAGGCCCTTTCAGGAGCCTTTGAGCGTGGCGACAAAATCCTTTATGTCTGTTATGACAATGAAGCCTATATGAACACCGGCATCCAGGCCAGCAGCTCCACCCCCCTGATGGCCTCTACGACAACCACGCCTGCAGGCAAGCTTGTTAACCGCAAAAACATGATGCAGATAGTCGGGGCACACGGCATCCCCTATGCTGCAACGGCCTCGGTGGGGTATATTGAAGACCTGCGCAAAAAAGTTGCCAAAGCAAAAGATGCGGACGGACCGGCTTTTCTCCATGTTCATGCCCCCTGTCCCACGGGCTGGGGATATGCACCGGCCAAAACAATCGAGGTGGCCAAGCTGGCCGTGACCACCCACTGTTGGAACCTCTATGAAATGGTCAACGGCAAAGAGATTAAAATCACCAAACAGATCAAAAAACCCGCGCCGGTAAAAGATTACCTGGTGCTGCAAAAACGGTTCAAAGGGGTTACAGACGAGGGTGCTGCTGAGATTCAGGCCCAGATAGATACGGAGTATGCCAATCTGGAGCGGCTTGCCTCGCTGGCAGAATAAACAAGCACGGGGAGAGTCGTTTGCCGAAGTAATACAAAACCAACAAAAAAAGGAGGGGACGATGAAAAGAACCATTATTACAAGTATTTCTTTTCTGTTAATGGCCGGGGTTGTTTTGTTGTTTGCAGGTACCGGGGCAGCCGAGACAATAGAGCTCAAGTTTTCGACCTCTTTTTCGCCAAAGCACACACAACAGGTAAAAGTATTCGAACCGTGGGCCGAGAAAATCAACGAACTCACCGACGGCCAGGTTAAGGTTAATTTTTTCCCTGGCGGCGCCCTTGGTAAGGCAGGGGATCAGGTTGACCTGGTAAAAAGCGGTATAGCTGATATCACCTATACCCTGCATGACTACACACCCGGTCGATTTCCTTTAACCAGCGTATTTGAGCTTCCCTTTATGGTCCCGTCAGGCCCCAGGACATCCTGGGCTATGTGGAAGATGTTTGAAGAGGTTCCGGAATTTCAAAAAGAATACAAGGATTTTAAGGTACTCTCGCTTTTTTGCCATCCAGGGGGGAATTTCAACACAGTTGATAAACCGATTAAAAGCCTGGAGGATTTCAAGGGCATGAAGATTAGAACTGCAAGCCCCAGTGTAACCAAAGCTCTTAAGACTTTTGGGGCAACTCCTGTAAATATGCCTGTTACCGAGACATATACCGCCATGGAACGAGGTGTGGTAGACGGGACCGTACTTCCGTGGGAAGGCCTTTTTGTATTTAATTTGTATGAATTGACAAGTTATTGTGTTGAGTC
>JAIPDT010000126.1 GCA_021737545.1 Desulfobacteraceae bacterium | reverse complement strand
ACAGTTTCGTAAAAAGTCAATTTTTAGATGGCAAAGTAAAAAGTTCAAGATCAAGGCGCGCAAATATCGAGGAATGCAGCGTACTTAATCGTACGTGAAATTCCGAAGATATGCAGCGCAACGCAGATATTGGACTTTTAAAGAAGCCATCAAGGCTTGAGGTATAAAAAAAGAGCCTTGGTTCCCGCCCCTTTCACCTTGGACCTTGCGCCTTGAACCTTTCACCTTTCACCTTTTATTTTAAGGAGGTATCATGCCTGCTCAGTATGTAATTCTGGTAATTCTTGTTATTGCGCTGATTGTTCTGCTTTATTTCATCGGCTCGGCCATATCGCTCTGGGTACAGGCCCTTGTTTCAGGGGCAAGCATTGGGCTTTTCAACATTATTTTCATGCGGCTGCGCAAGATCTCGCCCAAGCTTATCGTCAACGTAAAGATAATGGCCGTAAAAGCCGGGCTGGAAATATCCACCAACGATCTTGAGTCCCATTACCTTGCAGGCGGGGATGTCATGCGCGTGGTTCAGGCCCTGATTGCTGCGGACAAGGCAAACATTGATCTCAAGTTCAACCGGGCCGCGGCGATTGATCTTGCAGGAAGAAACGTTCTGGAAGCTGTGCAGATGAGCGTCAATCCCAAGGTAATCGAAACCCCCATGGTGGCGGCAATGGCCAAGGACGGCATACAGCTCAAGGCCATTTCCAGAGTCACGGTGCGGGCCAACATAGACCGGCTGGTGGGCGGAGCCGGCGAAGAAACAATCCTGGCCCGCGTGGGCGAAGGCATTGTAACAACCATCGGCTCATCTGACAGCCACAAAAACGTATTGGAAAACCCGGATTCAATTTCCAAGCGGGTACTTGAAAAGGGGCTTGATGCCGGCACTGCCTATGAAATTTTATCCATTGACATTGCAGACGTTGACGTCGGCAAGAATATAGGAGCCGAACTCGAGACAGACCGCGCGGAAGCGGACAAGAAAATTGCCCAGGCAAAGGCCGAAGAGCGCCGGGCCATGGCCTATGCGGCAGAGCAGGAGATGCGTGCCAAGGTCCAGGAGATGCGCGCCAAGGTCGTGGAAAACGAGGCCCAGGTGCCGATCGCCATGGCCGAAGCCCTGCGCTCCGGCAATATCGGGGTTATGGACTATTACAGGTTCAAAAACATCCAGGCTGATACCCAAATGCGAGACAGCATAGGCGGCAAGGGGAAAGGCGAGCCCGGAGAAGACCAGGAAAGCGAGGAATAACCGAATAAAAATTCGAGATCCGAATACTGAAATCCGAAACGATCGGGGATAAGGGCAAGTGTTATGGAAACACTGATATTCTTACTGGTGATCCTCTTTATAATCATAATCAATATCGCCAGGATACAGAAAAAATCCAGGGATTCGACCCGGGCAGAACAGGAAGGCGGCTGGAAAAAGAACCTGAAAGATCTGCTTGCCGAAATGCAGGGGCAAACTCAGCCCTCCCTGAAAGAAGGGCAAAAACGGCCGTCCGGTCACGGGCGGTCTGCGGGATGGGAAGATCTTATGGCTGCAGAAGAGCCGTATGAAGAAAAGCCCGAACCCGCGGCGCCTGCGGCTGAACCACCCTCTCCTTCTCAGCGGAAACCAGGCTTGGCGCAACGGAGCCGGACTTTAATCGAATCCCGCAGCCAAGAAGGATGGACTCCGGAAGCAAGGATCGGAAAAACCGAAAAGCGGGCACCTGCACCGCCGGTTGCCGGACCCGCTTCAAAAGCGCGCGGGCGCTCTATGCGTCTGCAAATTTCCCGGGGTGAACTGCGCCGCGCAATAATCTGGTATGAAGTCGTGGGGCCGCCCATGTCCCTGCGCGATCCGGAACGGGAAATGTGGCTATGATAAACAATATATTTATTAACTCTTGAAAGGTCTTTCAAAATCGGATATAAATAATATTTTAAATATTTTTTCTTCAATGGTTGATAAAATAAAAATCTGACAATACAGAGGGTTATCAGGAAAGCACCATGACAGAAAATCAGATTACCATCAACGGAAACCGGTTTTCATTCGAGGCGGGAGAGACCATCCTGGACGTGGCTCATAGAAACAGCATCGATATCCCCACCTTGTGCCACCTTAAAGGCGCTACCCCCACGGGCGCCTGCAGGATATGCGTTGTGGAAGTGGAAAAGGCCCGCAATCTGCTTCCCGCCTGCGCCACCCCGGCCCAGGCGGGAATGGTGGTACATACAGAGTCACCGGATGTTGTGACCTCCAGAAAAATGAGCATAGAGCTTTTGCTCGCATCGGGAAACCATAATTGTGCGGTGCGCAATTCAGATGACACCGGCAACTTCGCGGACTTCCAGCTCCGTGTACAGGAATACGACCACAGCGACAGGCTTTGTCCGGTATGGGGCGACTGCAGACTCCAGGACCTTGCATACAGATATCAGGTCTCGGGCCGGGCATTTCCCGCAACCGAAGTCAAATACCCGATGGAAACCGTTAATCCGTTTATCGTGCGCGATTTTTCCAGATGCATATTGTGCGGCAAATGCGTGCAGGCCTGCAACGAAATACAGGTTAACAACGCCATCAATTTCGGTTACCGCGGCAAGGACAGCAAAATTGTAGCCGCAGGCGACCGGTCATTGAAGGATTCCGACTGCGTATTCTGCGGCGAATGCGTACAGGCCTGTCCTGTTGGAGCTCTGGTGGAAAAGGAGGCCAAATACCGCTGGCGTCCCAGGGAGGCAAAAAAAGTACGCACCACCTGCAGCTATTGCGGAGTCGGCTGCCAGATCGACCTTCATGCAGCAGACGATAAAGTGCTCAAAGTAACAGGCGCGGAAGAGACTCCGCCCAACTATGGCAGCCTGTGCGTCAAGGGGCGTTTCGGCTACCAGTTCATCAATTCGCCTGAACGTCTTACGAGCCCGATGATAAAGGAAAACGGCGAGTTCCGTAAAGCAGACTGGGACGAGGCGCTTGACCTTGTGTCCCGCCGGCTGACCGACATAAGAGACAGCCACGGATCAGACAGCCTCGGGGTCCTGACTTCGGCCAGGATCACGAATGAGGACAACTATATCGCCCAGAAGTTTACCCGCGCGGTTCTCAAGACAAACAACATTGATCACTGCGCCCGTCTCTGACATTCCTCCACAGTGGCCGGTCTGGCCGCTGCGTTTGGAAGCGGAGCGATGACAAACACCATCGCCGACGTGGAAGAAGCAGACGTTATCCTGGTAACCGGGTCCAATACCACTGAAAATCATCCGGTGATATCCAGCTTTATCAAAAGGACTGCATCTGTTAAGGGTGCGGACTTAATCCTTGTCGACCCAAGGCGAATCAAGCTTGCAGAACACGCCGACAAATGGCTCCGGCCAAATACAGGCACTGACGTGGTATGGATCAACGGTTTGATCCACGTAATTATCAAGGAAGGCTTATACGACAAGGACTTCGTGGAAAACCGTACCCAGGGTTTTGAAGAACTCCGGAAAACAGCCGAAAAATTCACTCCGGAATATGTGTCTGAAATAACAGGTATTCCGGCTGCTCAGATTATCGAGGCGGCGCGCATGTACGCGGGTGCAGACAAAGCGGCCATTGTCTACTGCATGGGCATTACCCAACATATTTCGGGTACGGACAATGTTAAATCCCTGGCCAACCTGGCCATGATCTGCGGCAATCTGGGACGGCCCGGAACGGGTGTCAACCCCCTGCGGGGGCAGAACAACGTTCAGGGCGCCTGCGACATGGGCGGGCTGCCCAACGTGTTTACCGCTTACCAACCGGTTACAAATGCAGACAATGTCAAAAAGATGGAACAGACCTGGAATGTTTCAGGGCTTTCCGATAAAGCCGGCATGCCGGCAACGGAAATGATCCCAAAGGCTCATTCCGGCGAAATCAAGGCGCTTTATGTCATAGGCGAAAACCCGCTTGTTTCCGACCCGGATCTCAACCATGCGGAAGAAAGTCTGGATCATCTGGATTTTCTGGTTGTCCAGGATATTTTCATGACCGAAACCGCACAAAAGGCGGACGTGGTTTTGCCCACCTGCTGCTTTGCGGAAAAAGAAGGGACTTTTACCAACACAGAGCGCAGGGTCCAGCGGGTAAGAAAGGCTGTTAACCCGCCGGGAGCCGCCAGGGAGGACTGGAGGATCATTGCCGGGATATCCGGCCGAATGGGCTATTCAATGGTGTATAAAAATTCTTCGGAAATTTTTGACGAGCTGGCCTCGGTGACACCTTCGTATGCCGGGCTCAGCTATTCCCGCCTCAAGGAAGAGGGCCTGCACTGGCCGTGTCCGAAGCCCAATCATCCCGGAACGCCGATTCTGCACGGACAGGAATTTCCCATCGGCAAAGGCAGGCTGCATGCTATAGATTATATACCGCCCGCAGAGCAAATCGACGAGGAATTCCCTCTTTATCTGACCACCGGCAGGGTGCTCTATCAGTATCATACCCGCAGTATGACAGGCAGGACGGACGGGCTAAACGAACTGGCGCCGGAAAGTTTTGTTGAAATTTCGCCTGCGGATGCGGAAAAATACGGATTAACAGACGGAGACAAGGTGCGTATCGCATCAAGACGGGGCGAGATAGTAGCGAAGATGACCGTATCCGATAAAGCGGTGGACGGCACGGTTTTCATACCCTTCCATTACGCTGAAGCCGCGGCCAACCGGCTGACAAACGCGGCTCTGGACCCGGTCTCAAAGATTCCGGAGTACAAGGTCTGCGCGGTCAAGCTGGCACCGGCGGCATAGGACACTTACCATTTACTCATTATTTCCTGGCCGCGCCGTCTGGCGATTTCATCCTGCAGTTCCTGGAACTGCTTACCTATGGCTGCAATAGTATACTGCATCACCGCGAATCCGATTTCCGGATACTTTTCAAACAGACGTTCCAGTTCGGTCTTTTCAAACTTGAGCAGGCGGCAGTGCCTGGAAGCACAGTAGCCTGAAAGCCTGTACTGATGCGGCGGCACAAAACAAGTCCATCCGAAAGTCTGTGCTTGAGAAACAAAAGCCACGGGTTCGCAAATCCCCTGCTGCACGGCGATGCCTGATTCGCAGCGAAGCTCCACCTCGCCGTCTATAACAACCCAAAGATGATCTGCAGGGTCTCCGTGCCTGAATATGCATTCGCCCTTCCTGTACTCCGCAATTTCCCCGGTTTCCTGAATCGCCTTTAACTGCTCGTCGCTTAAGTCCTTAAACATTTCCACCCGGTCCATGAAATCCAGACTTATCATAACGGACTCCTTGTCTCTGCTGTTGCCTGCAGATGCTCAAAGCGATTGCCAACCACGCGGATCATGGCAGAGAGTACCCGGTAACCGAGTTCCGGATTATTTTTAAGGTACGCCACCAACTCTTCTCCGTTGATCCGAATTACTTCACAGGGCTCTGAAGCGCAGTAGCCCGAAAGCTTGTATCTGTAGGGCGGAATGAGGCTGGACCATCCCAGTATCCCTGTTTCGGAAAGCGTGGAAATGCTCTGGGCCTCGGTGCTCTGCCTTGCCGGGAGCTCAAAGCGCAAGGCGATTTCGCCCGAAGCCACCACCCATAGATCGGCTGCGTGTTCGCCTTCTTTAAACAGGCACCGGCCTTCATCCAGGCGCTGGATAGTGCTGAACTGCGCAATCCGCTCGATTTCCTCCGCCTGGAGGTATTGAAACGCAGCGGCCTGCTTCAGTATGGTGCGGATCTTTTCTGGCATTCACCCCTCCTGATTTGTCTGCGGTTCGGCTTCACCGGCCGGGACTTCAACCGTATCTTCTTTCTGGACATCACCGCCCAGAACGTGCCGGTCAAATATTCGACGGACTTTGTCCTGATCCATTTTCTGGTATACTACCGGTTGCCGGCCCTCGATTTCAACGGTCACATTTGGCTCAGTCTCACAGACGCCCAGGCAGTCGCCGGCAAAAACTCGGATATCGTCTCTGCCTGATTTGCCGATTTCTTCGAGCAAAACCTTCATCACCTCTCTGCCGCCGGCCTTGATGCCGCAATCACCCATGTGAACAGTAATGCGGGCGGTCGCTTTCTGCTCGCGCATCGCCATTCTGCTCCGGGTTTTTTCCTTTATCCGGTTCAGATCTTCAACAGTAACCTTGCCCATTTGCTGACCCCCGATATTAATTCTCCTGAAAAATAATCATTTATTAACACTTACCCCTTAATTGCTTAACCATTCTTTAATCATATAAAACCCCGGGTGTCAATCCGAGTATGGCAAAAGGCGCGCTTTTGGGCAAGGTGAGTGATGATTTCATTGACATTTATTCATTGTTATGAAAAGTTATGCTCTTATTTTAAAATCGATACATTTCAATCAGCTCTGGAGGCGAAACATGTCAAAAGCGTCACAGCTGGCTGCTCATCCGGATATATCCCCGGAAATGGTCAAGGAAATCGATAACATCATCGAGTCGCACAAAAACACGCCCGGCCCGGTAATCCCCGTCCTGCGGCTGTGTCAGGATGTTGTCGGCTACCTGCCGGTGGAAGTTATTGACTACATCGGCCACGAATTAAACATCCCGCCCAGCGACGTATACGGGGTTGCCACCTTTTACGCGTTGTTTTCCCTGACCCCCAAAGGGCGCCACAAGATCCGGGCCTGCCTGGGCACGGCCTGCTATGTCAAAGGAATCAAGGAGGTTCTTGGCCGTATTCGCAAGGAATTCGAAATTGAAGAAGGCGGCACCACCGGGGACAGGCGGTTTTCCCTGGAGGCGGTGCGCTGTCTCGGCGCCTGCGGGCTTGCGCCGGTGATGGTGGTGGACCAGGACACCTACGGCGGAATGAAGCCGGACCAGGTTTCCGAAATTCTTGCAAAGTACGAGTGAAAAAGAACGATCTGAGAAAACCGGTATCTATAATTTTACTGATTTGAATACCTTTGGGAGATAATTATGGATCAGGATAGGCTCCATTTGATGCTCTGCGGCGGCACTGGTTGCCATGCCAGCGGAAGCAAGGGCTTTCACGAGGCATTGGACGCAGAATTAAAAAAACAGGGCTTGGACGAAGAAATAGAGGTAATAGAAACGGGATGCAATGGCTTCTGCGCGGTAGGACCGGTTATGGTTGTTCAGCCTGAAGGAGTGTTCTACCAGCAGTTAAAAGCCGAAGATGCGGCAGAACTTGTTGAATCGCACTTTTTGAAGGGTCGTCCCGTGGAACGTCTCATGTATAAGGATCCTTCCTCCAAAAAGTTCATTCCTCACATGTCCGACATCCCCTTCTTTTCCAATCAGCTGATCTGGGCCATGCGCAACAAGGGATTAATCGACCCGGAAAACATAGATGAATACATCGCACGAGACGGCTATTTCGGCATGGCAAGGGCACTGACCGAGATGACCCCCGAAGGAATAATCGAGGAGATTAAAACCTCGGGCCTTCGTGGCCGCGGCGGCGCAGGCTTTCCAACAGCGGTCAAATGGGGGTTTGCCGCCAGGGCTGAAGGGGATATAAAATATGTCCTGTGCAACGCGGACGAAGGTGACCCCGGCGCCTTCATGGACAGAAGCATCCTGGAAGCGGATCCGCACGCAGTGGTAGAGGGGATGGTTATAGCCGCCCGGGCTATCGGAGCTCACCAGGGCTATATCTATTGCCGCACCGAATACCCCCTGGCGGTAAAACGTCTCGGCCTCGCAATTGAGCATGCCAGAGACTACGGCCTGTTGGGAAAAGACATCCTGGGCAGCGGTTTTGACTTTGATATGGACATCTACCAGGGGGCGGGTGCTTTTGTCTGCGGTGAAGAGACCGCGCTTATGCGTTCCATTGAGGGTAAACGGGGCATGCCGCGTCCACGCCCGCCCTTTCCGGCAAACAAGGGATTGTGGAACAGGGCCACAGTGCTAAACAACGTGGAGACACTGGCCAACGTGGGCCAGATCGTCCTTAACGGCGGCAAATGGTATGCAAGCGTGGGCACCGAATCAAGCAAGGGAACCAAGGTTTTTGCCATATCCGGGGATGTAAACAATATCGGCCTGGTCGAAGTGCCTATGGGCATTACCCTGCGCAGGATGATATTCGACATAGGCGGAGGAATCCCAAAAAAGCGCAAGTTCAAGGCCGTTCAGCTCGGCGGTCCCTCGGGCGGCTGCGTGCCGGAAAAACACCTTGACACGCCCGTCGATTATGAAGAGATTACCAAGGTCGGTGCCATCATGGGCTCGGGCGGCGTGATTGTCATGGATGAAAACACCTGTATGGTGGACATGGCAAGATTTTTCATGGATTTCATCCAGGAGGAATCCTGCGGCAAGTGCACCCCCTGTAGGGAGGGCACCCGCCGAATCCTGGAAATTCTTGACAGGATATGCAACGGAGAAGGCAGGCCCGAAGATCTTGACGTCCTCGAGGAACTGTCTGCCGTGATCGGGAGCTCGTCTCTATGCGGGCTGGGCCAGACCGCGCCCAATCCGATTTTATCCACCCTCAAATACTTCAAAGACGAATATTACGCTCATGTAAACGAAAAACGGTGCCCCGCCAAACGATGCGCAGCCCTCTTAAAATTCACCGTGAATACGGATAAGTGCAAAAAATGCGGTCAGTGCTACAAGGTCTGCCCCAGCGGGGCGATATCCTGGCAGAAAAAAGAGGTTGCCTCCATAGACAGGGAAAAATGCATCCAGTGCCTTGCATGCTACGAGGCCTGCAGGTTTGACGCAATAGATTAATAAAAGTGATCTGCGTCGTTTTTACCATAATATCCCGCAA
>JAIPDT010000125.1 GCA_021737545.1 Desulfobacteraceae bacterium | reverse complement strand
ATTCTGCAGGTGTGTTCAGATATAGACCGTCCGGATCCGCCCGGTCAGGGGGCGGCAAAGGCCTTTTACCGCGGGCTTATAGGAATGTCGGACCAACTGCGGCGAGAATTCAAACGCGGGCTCCTGGAAGTCACCCTGGAACAGGTTCAGAGTGCAGCCGCCAAGTATTTTGGCAACCCGGGGCAAAAATCATCCATTGCAGTAATCTCCAGCGAGGATCAGCTCAAGGCGGCAAACCGGGAGCTTGGCGACAGCGGACTGGAGATAGAACGGATCTGAATCCGGCGACTTATGCCTGAAGCAGGGACGGAGGGTGCAGATCCTATTCAGAAAGCAGTTTTTTCAGTTTTTCCGCCGCCTCTGCAGAAAGATCGCCCTTGGCCTCGGCCACCTCTATAGTTTGTTTGCCAAGCACTTTATAAAGCTCCAGACGCGTGGGGGCCTTTTGCCCGATCTGGGAGACATGATCCCGGACAGTTTCCACATCTCCCCTTGCTATAGGACCGGTAAGAGCACCCGGAATCCCCGATCTTTCAATATTGGACAGAGTGCCCCGCACCAGCGGCTTTAATACTGCGAAACCCTTGGAAGCGGGTACCCCGGAGGCGATGATGAGCTGTAAGGCCAGGTTCATCAAGGTTACCAGATAATTGGAAGCCGCAACCGCAGAGGCATGATAAAGCATCTTCTTGTCGGTCTGAATTTCAAAGGGGCTGGCACCAAGTTTTTCGGCCAGGCGCCAGGCGGTTTTCACTGCTTCCGGCTCTCCTTCCACGGCAGTCATGATTCCGGCAAACGGATTCTCCCCAATATCTTCAGCCGCAAAACTCTGGAGAGGATGTAAAGTGCCGATCGTTGCACCGCATTTTTTGAGTTCCTCCAGTTCGGTTGAGGAATGCGCCCCGCTGCAGTGAAGCACCACGGTATCCTTTACCACCCCATTGTATTCCGCAATTTTGCCGGCCGTATCCCTGATTGCGCCGTCGGGCGTGGTGATTATGACAATATCTGCTTTTGCAGTGACTTCCCAGGGCAAAACCGAGACCGGTACATTTGAGCCCGAAGCAGCCGCAGCCCGCTTTGCCGATGAAATACTACGGCTGGCAAAACCGGCCGGCCTGTATCCGGCACCAACCAGGTAACGCGCAAAAGCCGTGCCCAGACGCCCGCAGCCTACGATTACATATTTTTTCATAAATCCGCCCCTTTATTCAAAAACCGCAATTGTCCAAAACAAAAACATAAAAACTGCTGAAGAAAATTTCAAATCGTCTTCTTTTGAAAATCCAGAATCACCCGGTATACCCTGTTTTTCGGTATCCGGTATTTGGCGGCCAAATCCGCGGCGAGTCTTGAGGGCGATATGTGGCGGTCGGATAAGGCGGTTTCAATCTCCTGTGCCAGTTCGGGGGGGATTTCATCCCCGCTCTCGGAGCTCGGCGCCTTGCCTGAGACAAGAACTGTGATCTCGCCCTTTACAGACTGACGCTGATCGATTTCAGAGATCAATTCCGCAATGCTGCCGCGGATAAATTCCTCATGACGCTTTGTAATCTCCCGGGCAATCATTGCCTGTCTGTCTCCCAGGTAATGCAGAAGTGTTTTTAAAAGCGGGGCCAGCCGCCTGGGAGACTCGTAGAATATAAGAGTTTCCTCCGACCCTGCCAACCGGTTTAGAATCTTTTCCTGCCGGCCCTTTTTTTTGGGAAGAAATCCCGCAAAACAGAACTTATCCGAGGGGAGTCCCGAAACAGAGAGTGCGGCAATCGGAGCCGACGCACCGGGAACCGGAACCACTCGAATTCCTTCTTCTATAGCGGCTATAATCACTCTATAGCCCGGATCCGAGACCGAGGGAGTGCCGGCGTCTGAAACCAGGGCCGCTGATTGCCCTGACTTTAATTTTCCCACCAGCTCCTGGGCTCTTTCGGCCTCGTTGTGCTCGTGGCAGGAAATCAGGGAGACGGTAATATCGTATCTGGAAAACAGCCGGGCCGTATGCCTGGTATCCTCTGCCGCAACGATATCAACAGATTTTAACACAGAAATTGCTCTGTAGGTAATATCTTCCAGGTTGCCGATCGGGGTTGCCACCACATACAGCACGCCTGCAGGACTTTTTCCGCCTTGGGGAACCATGAAAAGGATTATCCGTATGATAGGGGAAAGGCGTTTGGAATGATTTCAACCCGGGGCCGGTTTGAATCCGTGTCAACACACACCACGTCAAAACGCGCCTTTGCATCCGTGCTTCGTGTCTGCTTGAGATAGCCCAGAGCAATCATGGATATTCGTTTTTGCTTGTTCCGATCCACGGCGGCCTTGGACGGACCGAAGTTGATTGTTGAGCGGGCCTTGACCTCCACAAACACGATAACTTCCCGGTGTCTGGCAATAATGTCTATTTCACCGAACCGATTACGGTAGTTTCTGGCCAGGATACGGTAGCCGTTCTTTTTCAGATGGCCGACTGCAAGGGATTCTCCCAGCCGTCCGAACTGTTTGGAATCGTACGGCATCGCTTACTTAACCTTTCAAAGAAAAACGCAAGGTCTATGCATTGCCGCCGCTTATGCTGTAATAACTTCGCCTTTGCCCGTAGACCCCTTTGAAGCTGCACCTGTGAATCGGGCACCGGCCGTGATCCCTTATGGCTGCGACATGCGCCTTTGTGGGATAACCCTTGTGGCCGGAAAATCCGTATTCAGGATATTCCGTGCAATATCTCTCCATAATCCGGTCCCTGGTGACCTTTGCAACAATGGAAGCCGCTGCTATGGAGACGCTCCTGGAATCGCCCCCCACAATGGTCTTTTCTGTCATGTCCAGGCCTATGGGATTCCGCCCGTCCACCAGCAGACAATCAGGGGCGGGGGCAAGGTTTTTCACCGCCATGGCCATTGCCGCAAGCGAGGCCTGTAAAATGTTGATCCGATCGATTTCCACGGGATCAACAATGCCTATGCCCACTGTAAGGGCATGAGAATAAATCTCTTTATAAAGCCGCTGCCGGATTTTTGAAGAAAGGCGCTTTGAATCGGCTATGCCCCTGACGGAAAAATCGTCCGGCAGGATTACGGCCGCAGAAACCACAGGCCCGGCCAGAGGGCCGCGACCCACCTCATCTACCCCGGCGATTCGACGATACCCGCTGTCGCGGGCTTCGCCTTCGAATTCCCCTATGGGTACACTCATTGCGAGCCCCTTTCAATCGGCAATTTAATGTCCAAACAAAAATCCAGGTTTTCGTTCGGACACTATTTGCGGCGAAGCTTCATTCTGGCAGCCTTCTCTTTAAGGCCCCGCAGGTAGTAAATCTTGGACCTTCGTACACGTCCCTTTTCCACCACCTCGACCTTCTCGATTGCCGGTGAATGCATGGGGAAGATACGCTCCACCCCGATACCATAGGAAACCTTGCGCACGGTAAATGTGGCATTGATGCTGCCTTTTTTCATGCCGATGACCACGCCCTGAAATACCTGTATCCTCTCTTTTTCACCTTCTCTGATCCGCACGTGCACCTTAACGGTATCTCCGGGTTCAAACCCGGTAATATCCAGCCTTAGCTGTTCTTTTTGAATCTGTTCGATGGCGTCCATGACTTCTTTCCTTGCAAACGGTTTATCAGACCAGCCTGTTGCGGGCCTGATGTGGGTTCCTGTTGTTCTTTTATCCGGTGTTTCCCCCCAGCAAACGATCCAGTATGATCGATGCCGCGGAACGGACCGAAAGATGGTTGTAATCCGTATTGCCGACAATCGGTGCAAGCCGGCAGTCTGCTTCATTCATAAATTCGTCGCTCAACCCCCAGGCGGTTCCGAGCACAAGCAGATAGGCATGTTCGCCCGACTCGAGCGCTCTGCGGAATTCATCGAATTCCGTCTGCCCCGAGGCCCCGGCCGCGCTGGTGGCCACGATTCGCACTTCAGTATTTTCCCGCGTTCGGATTTCGTTAACCGCCTCCTGCAAATCCTCTCTGAGACTGATCATCGAAAGCGCCTCTTTGCGATCCGGGTTATATTTGGCCCCGGCGCCCTTGACCCAATGGTTTATGATTTTGCCGGCAAATTCCCGCTGGTCGGCCAGCGGGGTTATCACGTATAAACCTCCGATTCCGTATGTCCTTGCCGCCCGCGCAATATCATGCAGATCAATGCTTGTAACCGCAGCGGCAATGGCCTTACCGTCCTTGTTTTTCACCGGGTAATGCAGCAGCGCCAGATACAGCCTAGTAGGATACAAGCGATTCAAGATATCGGCACCATTTTTTTACAATCTGTTTTTCCCGGTCTGTCAATTCCGACTTTTCCAGCAGATCCGGCCGCTTTAAAAGCGTCTGCAAAAGAGCCGATTCGAGGCGCCAATCCTCTATCGCCCGGTGATTGCCGGACAGCAACACTTCCGGCACTTCACTTTCCTCAAACTCCCTGGGCCGGGTATAATGAGCATACTCAAGCCTGCCGTCAGAAAACGAATCGCATTCCGCCGCATCTTCAGCGCCCAGCACCCCCGGTATGTTTCGCGTTACAGCATCTATAACCACCATAGCGGCAAGTTCGCCGCCGGTTAAGATATAATCCCCGATGGAAATCTCATCGTCGATATATGTTTCGCAAATCCGTTCATCCAGCCCTTCATAGCGCCCGCACACAAAGATCAAACCTTTGCACCCGGCGTATTGTCTGGCAGCCTCCTGATCAAAGGCCCGCCCCCGGGGACTTAAAAGCACTGTCCTGGCCTCCGGAAGCCGCTCGCGTGCCGCCCTGATGGCCGCAGCAAGCGGTTCCGGTTTCATAACCATTCCACTGCCTCCTCCATAGGGACGGTCGTCGGTGACCTTATGCCGTCCATCTGCGTAATCCCGGATGTTTACGGGAGCAATCGAAATCCGGCCGCTTTCCACGGCCCGGCGTATAATGCCATAGCCGGCAAGTGCATCAAACATTTCGGGAAAGATTGTCAATACGCAAAAATTCATCTTTCCCGAAATCCTTTTACAGTCCCTCGGGTAGTTCCACCAGAATCCGGCCCGTCTCCGTGTCGATGCTCCGGACCACCGGTTCAATTGCGGGGATCAGACGCTCGGCCTCACTGTTTTTTACCACAAACACATCATTGGCACCGGTTTCGATCATTGCATCAACCTGCCCGATAAAACCCTCTTTTTTATCATAAACCTCCAGCCCGATCAAGTCGCACCAGTACCAGGTATCAGCTTCGGGCTGCGGCAGAGCAAAACGGGGCATAAACAAGCACGAACCCACCAGCTCTTCAGCCGAGCTGCGGTTACTCACCCCTTCAAGTCCGATGCACACTACCTTCTTGTGGACCCGTGACCCGCGGATAATGTAAGGCGAGGCCGTCTTTCCGGGCGGCTCAACCAAGATCTCTTTGCCCGGCGTCAGATGAGACTGCTGATCAACGTACGGATAAACCTTGACTTCTCCCTTGATACCATGGGCGGCCACGATTTTTCCTATCAGGAGAAGTTCTTCCGGGTCCATCCTTTCATTCTTCTACGATTTCAAGTACGGTGCGTCTTTTGACCTTTGCGGACGCCGCATTTAAGATGGTCCGCATGGCCCGGGCCGTGCGCCCCTGCTTTCCGATAACTTTCCCCAGGTCTTCCTTGGCCACCTTGAGTTCGAGAACCGCGGTCTGCCCTCCTTCAAGTTCGGTCACGGTCACTTCGTCAGGATTGTCCACAAGCGCCTTTGCGATGTACTCGATCAGGTCTTTCATTTGCCCCTCTCCTTTAATGGCTGCTGGAAATTTAGGATTCGCGGAAAAGCACTTTTATGCGGATTCTACTTTATCATAGAACCCCTTTCGTTTCAGAAAACTGTTGACTGTATCGGTCGGTATCGCTCCTTTGTTGATCCAGTGTGCAATCCTCTCGGTTTTCAGCGAGACCTCCTGGGGCTCGACCATAGGATTGTAGGTGCCCACGGTTTCAATAAACCGGCCGTCTCTGGGATAACGGCCGTCTGCGACAACGATGCGGTAAAAGGGTTTCTTTTTCGCGCCATGCCTGGCCAATCGGATTTTTACTGCCATTTGCCTGCCTTTCCTCTAAAACGGCATCATGTTGCGGGGCAGTCCCCGCATGCCGCCCTTGTTAATTTTTTTCACCATTTTGAGTACCTGGGTGTAGTTCTTCAGGAGCTTGTTTACGTCCTGGACGCTTGTCCCGCTCCCTTTTGCAATCCGCTTTCTTCTGCTGCCGTTTAAAATATTGTGCTTTCGCCGTTCAGTCGGGGTCATTGAATTAATAATCGCCTCGATTCTCACCAATTCACGATCATCGACCTCCAAATTGCTCAACTGCTTGTTTTTACCGATTCCGGGGATCATCTTGATAAGATCGTTAATCGATCCCATCTTTCTTACCTGGGCCATCTGATCACGGAAATCTTCCAGTGTAAATTCATTTGTGCGCAGCTTTTTTTCAAGTTCTGCGGCCTTTTTTTCATCAACCGCGCTCTGGGCTTTCTCGATAAACGAGAGCATATCCCCCATCCCCAGTATACGGGAAGCCATCCGGTCCGGATGAAAAGCCTCCAGGGCGCTTGTCTTTTCTCCCACCCCGATGAATTTGACCGGCTTGCCCGTAACCGCCTTAATAGACAGGGCTGCGCCCCCCCGGGCGTCTCCGTCCATCTTGCTCAGGATAACGCCGCCCAGGTCAAGGGCGTCGTCAAAGGACTGGGCCATGGTTACCGCGTCCTGGCCGGTCATGGCATCTGCGACCAGAAGCACATCAGAGGGGTTGATGGCTTTCTGAATGGCCGCAAGTTCATCCATCAATTCCTGATCCACGTGCAGGCGGCCTGCCGTGTCCAGCACCAGGGTATCGCATCCTTCGGACGGAGCCTTCTGCCTGGCTTTTTCCGCGATCTCCACCGGGTCCATATCCGTGGTCGAAGGAAACACGGGCACGGACAATTGACCGCCCAGCTTCTGCAACTGGTCGATGGCGGCGGGCCGGTAAACATCTACAGGCACGAGATATGGCTTTTTGCCTTCCTTGCGAAGATGTACGGCAAGCTTGCCCGCAGTGGTGGTTTTACCCGAGCCCTGCAATCCCACCAGCATAATGGTATGCGGTGTAGGTCCGGAAAGGTTGAGCCCTTCGTTTTTCGACCCCATCAGGGCGGTCAGTTCTTCATTTACGATCTTGATGACCTGCTGGGCCGGCGTCAGGCTTGAGAGCACCTCCTGTCCTACCGCCCGGGTCTTTATGTCAGAGATCAGCTGCTTGACCACCCTGTAGTGGGCATCTGCTTCCAGCAGCGCCATGCGCACTTCTCGCAGGCCCTCTTCGATGTTTTTCTCAGAGAGCTTGCCGTGGCCCTTTAACTTTTTAAAAACCGAGTTAAGCTTTTCGTTTAAATTGTCAAACATACCGATTCTGCTGTTATCCGGTAAAATTAATCTGTTGAAATTAATATTTGCCTATTGCATTGTCAAGTATAATAATATGTTTTCATATGATTGTACAAAGACATTTAAAATTTTAAAATCTATTATATATCGAAACCGATGAGGATTCAACCCCAAATAATGGCATCAAAACCGGATATCCGAAATCTGGACCAACGGCAACTGATAAAATTCTTTGAAAACTCGGGCATGCGGGGCTACCGTGCCGATCAGACACTTCGGTGGCTGTATTTCCGCAGAGCGGATAACTTTGATCAAATGACAGACTTGGCAAAGGATGCCCGGACCCTGCTGTCTACCAGCTTCTACATCGGCAAACCCGCCGTCCGGGACAAACAGACCTCGGAAGACGGCACATGCAAGTTTCTGTTTGCACTTGAAGACGGAAACGCTGTAGAATCCGTATTGATCCCGGAAAAGGATCATTATACCCTGTGTATTTCCACCCAGGTGGGCTGCGCCATGGGTTGTACGTTCTGCATGACCGCGAAAACAGGTCTTACCCGCAACCTTAGCCGGGCCGAAATTATCGGCCAGGTAATTGCCGCCATGGATGCGGCAGAATCACGGGGGGGCATGCGGCTATCAAACATCGTGCTCATGGGCATGGGAGAACCGCTGGCCAACTACAAAAACGTAATCAGCGCAATAGATGCCATTACAGACAGTAACTGGGGGCTCAAGTTCTCAACCCGGCGTGTGACCCTTTCAACTGCAGGACTGGCAGACAGGTTCGATGATCTTGCCCGCGACGCCCGCATCAGGCTGGCCGTATCTTTAAACGCCGCGGACAATGAAACCAGAAACCGGCTAATGCCCGTAAACAAAGCCTTTCCTTTAGATCGCCTGATAAAGGCTTGTGCAAACTATCCTCTGCCTGCAAGAGACAAAATCACATTTGAATACATACTGATCAAGGGGATCAATGATTCGGAAAAAGACGCCTTACAACTGGCAAAACTGCTGCGGCCGGTGCGGGCCAAGATAAACCTCATCCCTTTGAATCAGCATCCCGGCTCCGGGTTTGTGCGGCCGGAGATTAAAGAAATAGAATCCTTCCAGTCAATTCTGACTGAAAAGAATTATACCGCAATTATCAGGCGGAGCAAGGGTGCGGACATATCTGCCGCCTGCGGCCAGTTAAGAGGTGAAACAAAAACGTTGTCCCATTCGTAACACCAAGGTCAATCATATTTTTACATTATATTTTTTACTCCGCCGCCGAGGTTTTTTATTGACAAGCCGATGTTTAGCCTTTAATGTAACTTACCATATTCGGTATGCATTCGAATATGGTACAAAGTTCGGTCCAGCATTTCGGGGTAAAACATTTCGCACAAGCGAAGCCTTCCGAAGCAGCACCTGAAAGTTTGTACGGAACAATTATGAAAGGAGGTGGCTAGTT
>JAIPDT010000124.1 GCA_021737545.1 Desulfobacteraceae bacterium | reverse complement strand
CAGTGCTCAGCCTTGAAGAAAAGCCGGAGCACCCCAAGTCCAACTATGCAGTAACCGGACTTTACTTTTATGATAACGACGTGGTCCGGATCGCAAAGCAGGTAAATCCCTCCTGGCGCGGAGAACTCGAAATCACGGATGTAAACAAGGCATACCTTGAGCGCGGTAACCTGCAGGTGGAGCTTTTGGGCCGCGGTGCGGCTTGGCTGGATACCGGAACCCACGCCTCGCTTCTTGATGCCGGAAGCTTCATCCGCACCATAGAAGAACGCCAGGGCCTTAAAATCGCCTGCCCCGAAGAAGTGGCCTATCGAATGAGTTTTATCGATGCCGACCAGGTCTGCCGGATCGCGGAGCCGCTTAAGAAAAGCGGTTATGGAAAGTATTTGCTGCAATTGGTGGGGAGGTAAGCAGATGAAAATATCAATTGCAATGGCCACCTATAATGGAGCTGCTTTTCTTGAAGAGCAGTTGCAGAGCTTTCTTGAACAGACAAGACAACCAGAGGAGATTATCATTACGGATGATGGATCGACTGACAGAACGCTCGATATTATACGTACTTTCGCAGAGCGAGCGCCTTTCAAAGTCTGGTGGGATCAAAATGAGCAGAAGCTCGGATACGCAGGGAATTTCAACAAAGCTTTGCGCCATACGACCGGTGATCTGGTTTTTTTGAGTGATCAAGACGACGTATGGTTTCCCGGAAAAATCGATACGCTTGCACAGCGAGCATCGAAGAGCTCAGCTTTCATCCTTATGAACAATGCAGCTTTGACAGATGCCAACCTTAACGAAGTAGGGCTGACAAAACTTGGTCAGATTCGCTCTGCGGGATTGACCAACTCATCATTTGTTATGGGCTGCTGTGCTGCAATCAAGCGTGATCTGCTGGACCTATGCCTGCCTGTGCCAAAAGAATATCCTGCTCATGACTCTTGGATCGTGAAATTCGCAGAGGGTATGAAACGCAAAGAGATAATAGATCAGTGCCTTCAATACTATCGGAGGCATAACTCAAACGAATCTCAATTCATTGCAAATCGACCCCAAAGAGTCAGCAGATGGGATACATATTCGCATCGACTACATAAGCTTATATACCAAGAACACTCGCTTAATGAAAGTTACAATAAGAATTACGTACTATTAAGGGGGGTGCAGGCGGCAAAGGAAAAGTGCGACGAACCTTTCCTCTCAGAGCTAAAAGCATTTGAAGATGAACTTAAAGTCATCATCACGGGATTGGGTATAAGAACAACGATTAGAAAAAAATCACGTGCAAAGCGCATAATCCCTGTTGCCAACTTATGGAAGAAAGGTGGTTATAGGAATTTTTCAGGTTTCAAAAGCGCCATAATAGATATTATGTCTAACCAGGTATGATGCTCACTATATTCGGTTATCCTTGAAAGCCTATGCGGGGGTATGCTGTTCCAGATAAGCGGATTTAAAGCGGCATGAAAAAAATATTGATTTTAACTACAACATTCTATCCCGACCCCTCAGTCGGGTCAGTGCGGGTAACGCAGTTTGCAAGATATTTGCCGAAGTATGGTTTTTTGCCGGTGATCGTATGCAAAGAATACGGTTATCGTGCTACAGATAAGCAACTGGCAGATGATGTTTATCCGGGCATAAAGATTTATAGATTGGGAAATAAAAAAAACAACTCAACTGGTGCATCGAGCCTGGTTCAGAACGTAAAAAGCAAAAGCTTTAAAAGCAAGCTAAAAAAAAAATTCCGTGGCTTAACCGTCACTTTACAGGAATGGTTTTTAAAAAAGGGATTTGGCGGTTTGTTTGTGCCAAGCCAATCAGTGCGGTTCTGGAAAAGGCATAAAAAAAAAATATTCAAAATTTTTGCCGAAGAACAGCCGGATGTGATCCTAAGCACAAGCCCCCAGCACTCCATGCACTGGGCGGCAAAATCAATAAAACGGCGGCACCCTGAAAAACTCTGGGTGGCAGATTTCCGGGACCCTTACACAATCGACATACGCTACGCCCCTGCAGGTATTTCAAAATTTATGTTCCCCTTTCATCGCATGTTTGAACGATCCATATACGATCGCGCAGACCTTTTGATTCACGCTATCCCGTTGCATGCGCGATGGGCCAGGTATGTGTTCACGGAAGCCCGGGAGAAAATACACATACTGACCAATGGCATTCCGGAAAACCTGATAAACTATGTTAAAGCCAAAGATAAAAATACGAACTCGGCATTCACGATATCTTCAGTCGGTCGTATTGACGATGACAACGCAAGCAAGCTGGCATTAATGGCGCTGCGCCTCTTAAAAGAAGGTTTTAATATTCAGCTTCGCCTGGTTGGCCAAAAACCGCATCTTCCACAAAATCTGAAAGACCAGTTGGGCGACAGATTGGTACTGACAGGCCCGGTGAATCACGATACTGCTTTATCAGAGATCTCGTCTTCGGATTTACTGGTATCATGCTTGTCCGAAGAACGTTCTAGAGTATATGGTATAAGTTCAAAACTCTTTGAGTATCTGGCAACTGGCAAGCCGATTCTCAGCATTAATCCCACACGGCCGGATCGCGTTTTTGCCAGGGAGTTTGAAAATATTGTATTTCTGGGAAATCCAACAGTTAATGATCTCTGCGGAACAGTACCAGGTTTGATGAAGCAGGATAAGAATCTTTCTGCCCCTGAGGTTTCCGATATTTGCAAACGTTTTAACCGGAGGGAACAGGTGGCAAGGCTGGCAGAAGACATCAGCAAATGGCTTGACGGATCATATCGGTAAAATATGGGCGACCAGTTCTTCGGTCATATCCGGTTAGGCAAAGCTCCCGGGAAAATGTCTCTCGGTTTGTCTTTGCTTTTGTTTCCGGCATTGATCTATCTGTCTTTCAAGCCCTATGGGCTGCTTCCCGTAAGTGATTTTATGCCTGTTTATGCTTTGGCAAGCGGCACCTTGCCGTTGTTGATCCTGAGGGCCAGGGTTAACAGGTGGATTGTTTTTTTAGCTTCAATTGCATTGTTAAAGACCATTGTTATTATACTGTCCGGGCTGATAAATTCATACGATTTGGGTGCAATATCGTTTCGTGAATTTTTCTGGTGGCCTTCCTGGATGCTTGTTGCAATCTTTATTTATATAATTTCGTCGAAAACAGCAAACCTGGAAAGCAGGCTGGTTAAATTTGCAAAACTCGTAACGTTGATTCAGCTTGTGATAATTATTATCCAGTTGTTTGCCCCCTCCGCCTTTGATCTGCTGTGGCCAAGCATAAAGACGAGGGGAATAGAAGGTATCCTACGGGTAACCGGCTCCATGTACAACCCGAATAGATTTGCTTTTTTCATGACATTTCTCTCTGTGCTTATTTTTGCAAGAACAGGCCCCATTGCAAACTGGTTCTGGGTTCTTCTGATTTACACAATGCTCATTTTAAGCGGATCAAGAACAATTATGCTTGGTTTTCCATTGTTGCTTTCGGTATGGTTCCTGTTTTATTCCTCCGGACATTATTTGCGGAAGATGGTTTTCTGGGGGATAAGCCTGCTAATGTTATTACCGGCGATGCTGTTTATAATTTACCTGTTTAAAGATAACCTGCGGTATGCGGCGCACTTATTTAATATAATTGAAAGCGGAAGTCTGCTTTCTGTAAACTCCCTCGCTAAGCGAATAGAGATCTGGGATGCAGCTCTTCATTTATGGACTCCGGGTAGTATTTTAAATTTTCTGTTTGGCGCAGGGGCAAGGGGTGAACTTGGTACTGTTGACAACGATTTTTTATTTGTTTTAACTCGAAACGGGTTGGCAGGCTTTTTCTTGCACATAATGATGTACTTGTCTCTCCTATGGATCGGCTTACAGAAGCGAAATACCTATGAAGGGCGCGTACTTTTTCTTATTGTTTTAGCCACCATGGGATGGGGCATTACGAGTGAAACTCTTGCGACAATGACCATAGGAATTTATGTGGCAATAACAGTGGGCTTGGCGTTAGGCAGGGGGAATGAAAGAATGGCAAGACATTCGCGGCAGGATCACCGCGTAAAACTGTAGGCTCAGGGGACAGCAACCTCCTCGTAATGCTGCTTTAAACAGATTCAAAGGGGTTTGAAAATATGGCTATACATAGCGGGCCGGGGGCACAGCGGCTCCACCATGCTCGACGGGATGATAGGAAATGCGGATGGTGTGGAAAGCGTGGGGGAGCTGGTTTCCGGCATGGGTCGGTATGAGGAAATTTCCGGGGAGTCGTGGGATAATGCTGTTCGGGCGTCGGTGAGGCAGGCGCATATCCGGAATCAGCCCCGGACGAGCATTGCCGGGGGGGGGGGCAGAGTTGGGCCAGGAATCTGGCGGTATGTTCGGAGCATATTGCTGATGCGGTGTGCCGGGACGGAAAGGATGATGTGCTGGATTCATCCAAGGAAATCACCCACGCCCTGTTTTTGCTCTCCGTTTTGTTCCGGGCAGCAGGGTGATTCACCTGGTCAGGCATCCGGCCCGGATTCTGGGAAGCGAGTTTCACCGGCTGAAAAACGGCACCGGATTTAAATTCTTTCGTCGGCTGTTCGGCCGAAGCGGTTGTTCGGGCCGTTTGATGTTTTCAAGCTTTATGAGCCGGATGGTCGGCAACTTTGTTTTTGATTCAAAAAGATCCAGATGTGACAGATTTCTGAAGTGAAGGAGAAACTATCAAATCCCATGACAGACAATAAGTTGCACATTGTCCATATTTCTACCGCACATTCTGACAATGACAGTCGCATCTTTGAAAAAGAGTGCCGTGATTTGGTTGAGAAAGGTCATGAGGTCACTTTAATCATTCAATCTGCTCGTGACGAAACACGTAAAGGAGTAAATATTAAAGCTCTGCCTATATTTATAGGCAGATTGAACAGAATGACATTGGGCATAATGAAAGCCGCACGGAAGGCTTTTTCAGAAAGAGGAGATCTTTATCATTTGCATGATCCTGAGTTGTTACTCCTGGGATTGTTGTTGAGAGCTTCTGGCCGTCTTGTGGTTTATGATATGCATGAGAATCTACCCGAACAGATTAGAACTAAATATTGGATTCATCCACTAATCCGAAGACCATTGGCATTCTTCGTAAGCCTTTTCGAGCGCTTCACATTAAATCGTATGGCAGTGATCATGGCTGAAAGTTCATATGCAGAACATTATAATTGGGTTAAAAGAGGCCAAGTGGTGCTTAATTTGCCCAAGGTTGAAGAGCTGGTACAAATAGAACGAGCCACACAGAAAGAAAGTTCTATTGTGGGTTATATCGGAGGTGTATCACGAAACCGCGGCCTATTAACTGTAACAGAGGCAATACGAAAACTTCGCGTAGATGGTTTACCTGTTGAATTCGAGTGTATCGGTAACGTATCCATGGATGTCTCTGCTAATCAGACATATCAGGTAGGTGTGCAGGAAGGCTGGATTCATTCACCTGGAAGAATTCCTCCAAGCCAAGGCTTGCCAATGATTGCCCGTTGTCAGATAGGAGTTGCTCTTTTAAAACCGATTGGTAATTATGTTGGTTCTTATCCCACCAAAATGTTTGAATATATGGCGATGGGGCTACCTGTTGTAGTTTCGGATTTTCCTCTTTACCGGGATGTAGTTGAAAATAATCAATGTGGGTTTTGTGTTGATCCTAATGATGTAAATGCAGTTGTTGGTGCGATTCGTTTTCTGATAGAAAACCCGGAATACGCTTTTGAAATGGGCAAACGAGGGCAACAAGCTGTCATTAAGAATTATAACTGGAATTCTGAACTCGAAAAGTTAATTAGTTTTTATAGGTCACTTTTTGTCGAGAACCGCACCATAAACGTTAAATGAACTGTAATGAGCGGGTTGAGGCCGAATGGAGCCGACTGGCGCAGCCGGATAAGGCAGACATCTTGAGAGAGTCTCTGGCAGCCATGGGAAACAGGGGCAGGGATGTGAGGCCTTACGGGGATGGCCAGACGGCGGAGGTGATTGTGAACAGAAGGGGGCGAATTAATGGAAGTTAGAGTCAGTGGACGTAGTTTTTGCCACCAGCACCCCTCTTCCCCTCGCCTTACTTTGCGCGTATTGGACCAAGCGTTAGAAAAGGCGAAATTAATAATTACGGCAATGTGATATTTGATGTGGCGCTTTTTTATGCCAAACGGTCCGAAGGCAGAAGCGGCATTTTGGCGGCAAACTGCATAGAGCCCAAAAGGTATGTGCTGGCCACCGTGCACCGAGCGGAAAACACGGATGATCCGCTTCGCCTGCGGGCATCGTGGAAGGCCTGGACGCGGCAGCAGAGCAAATGCCGGTGATTCTGCCCCTGCATCCCCGAACAAAGGCCGCGATGGAGCGGGAAAATCTCCGGCCGCAAAAGATTAAACTGATTGATCCCGTGGGCTACCTGGACATGGTGGTCCTGGAGACAAACGCTGCCGTGATTGCAACCGACTCCGGCGGGGTGCAGAAAGAAGCCTATTTTCACGGCGTCCCCTGCGTGACCCTGCGCGATGAGACCGAATGGGTGGAACTGGTTGAAGCGGGGTGGAACCGGCTGAGACCTTTGCACAATGCCCATAATCTTGGGGGTTATAAAATGAGGCTCAAAAAATTCAAATTTTACACTTGGCTAAGCATAGCACTTCCCGAAAATCGCTCCGATTACGGAGAGTTGGGATGGTAATTTATCCGATTTTGGCTTCGGATGAGCCCCTTTTGCCCGGTTTTCGGAGTCCGGGCGCAGCTATCCATTTAAACCGGTAACGATTTGAGAATTTTGAACCCTTTTTTCAAATTAAAGGCAAACTGCCTGAACAAGAGGTCAATGCTATTTTTCATGATTTGGGTGAATCGAGCCCTGCCGCCATTATCGTGCAGGCAGCTGATCCCGAAATATTGCTCCACTATGTACCGATATTTTGAAATAGCCTTGTTTCTGGTTATTATCTCAAAGTCAGTCAGCCTTGCATTCCTGGTATCCTTGCGCATGATGCCGTCTTCAATATCGTTCAGGGCAAGGAATTTGCGGTTTGGCTCTCCGGCATATCCTTTATCTGCATATATTGCCCCAACTTTTTTGGGTGTGTGTATACCTGAAATGACTGCCATGGGAAGGTATGTGGAATCATGATGAGAAGCCGGACTCAAAATCGTAGAAAGAATGAATCCATGCTCCGTGTCAACGGCTGCATGCTCTTTAAGCCCGTAATGCGGCTTGTCATTCTTAATAGTCCAGTCAGAGTCAAAATCACGGGAAAACTTTTTTATGTTCCCCTTTTTATCCAGCTTGCCCTCCGGGCTGTCAGCTTGCTTTTTCAGTTTTTCCAGCAGCTCTTTTCCCAAGGGTCGGCTTGCAGATTTTACCAGCCTTGCATCAACTGCCATCCCTGCATTTATGGTAAGGCCATTGGCATGGAACTGTTGGAGGAGCACGGTATTGATATGGCTCATGGCTTCTTTGGGAAGACGTTTTCTGAAACGTGAGAAAGTGCAATGGTCGGGAGCCGGGCAGTCCATGGGAAGTTTTAGAAACGATTTAAAAGACAGACGGTCATTGATCTGGCTTTCAAGCTCGGGATCGGATTTGAAACCATTTTTGAAGAAGCAAACATTTAAACAGGAGCAAGGGGGGATATGCCCTTTCACCCTCCCTGGCTTTGCCGACACCGTAATAGTTTATCAGAAGATCCTGGATCGGCGTCCAGTTGATGGTTTTTTTCTATCTGGCTCAGAAACTGCATTGATCGGTTTTTATCCGCGTATTTTTCTACAGCGATATCGGCAAAGGAAAAACTGGCTTCTATTCTCTTGTATGTCATGATCCCTCCTGAAAGTTGATATTATACCGGGATAATGACACAAAAATATAATAAAATCAACAAAATAAATTGTTTTTCTGAAAAAAAATATAGAAAGTGATAGGAAATAACAAAAACTTAAACAGGCGCATTATGGGAAATCAGTTGGAGTCGTGCAAAGGTCTCCGGCTGTCGCAGCCGGGTAAGACGGATATCAGCCATACGATTCTTGCGGCCATGAAAAGCCTCGGCAGGAATGTAAGACCTTACGGGGAGGGGCGTGCAGCAAAAGTGATTGTGAATAGAGTATTCTCAGAGAATGTATAGTATAATGTACAGAATTGATAAATAATATTCACGGTAAGAGCTTACCAAAGCATAATCTAATGAATCTTAAGTTAAGATAACATTCCGAAAAAATAAAATATCTATAGGTATAAGGTGGCTTTTTGATGAGGTGGAAAAATAAAGCCAGGATTATGCGTTTCTGTTCCTGGATGCCCGCAGGGGATAGAATTTACAAGAATATTCAAAAAGTTTTTGGCAGATTGAGAGCTGAACCAATGGCGCGTTTGCCAACCCAGGCAGAAATGTATAGTTGGTTGGAGAAAGAAGAAGCCGGCGTTGCTGGGAAGCGCTTTTTTGAAGTGGGGACTGGCCATGTCCCTTTGGCTCCTATTGGGTTTTTCTTATGTGGTGCCGCCACAGTGATTACAGTTGATTTGCACCAGCGTATTGATTGGGGGTTGACTAGGAAATCCTTAGAGCGAATCGCAGCGAATAGGGACTCCGTTGCCGCCTTATATGGTAATAAAGAAGGGGTTGCTGAAAGATTAGCAATTTTATCAAGATTTCAGCATGAGCCTGCAAAATTTTTTAAAGAAGCAAATATTCAATATCTGGCGCCTATGGATGCTACTAATACAGGCCTGCCAAATAACAGTATCGATTGCCATTTTTCAATAACCGTTCTGGAGCATATTCCTTTGTCCACCATTCGGGATATTTTTCAGGAGGCAAAAAGAATTTTAAAACCAAATGGCGTTGCTGTCCATTTCATCGATATGAGTGACCACT
>JAIPDT010000008.1 GCA_021737545.1 Desulfobacteraceae bacterium | reverse complement strand
GAAATATTGCAAGCAAATATTTGAATGAATTGTCAGAAATCGGGGTTCTGGAAAAAGAAAAAATCGGCAAAGAGGTTGTTTTTTTAAATACAGCCCTCTATGATTTGCTTTCAGGATAGCCATACATGCACTTTTTTAGTGCACATCATAAAAACGTGCACTAAAAATTTAAAAATTAGTGCACGTTTTTATGATGCGCACCAACGCCAAACCGTCGGTGGGCGGGGTTAAAAAAAGCGTCCACATCACCGAAAAGCACAGGGCGGAGGCAATAACGGCTGCAAGTAAAACAGGTACAGATGCCGGCGAGGCCTATAGACAGGTCAGGCTACTGTCCTATTTTACTTCACACCGGTTGCGCCCCTGTCTCTTGGCCGCATAAAGCGCCTCATCCGCCCGTTTGATAAGGCCTTCCGGGGTATCCTCGATTTTTTGCTGGGCTATGCCGACGCTGATTGTAACCTTCCATTGCGGATTTTCCAGAATATCCATCCCGGAAAGGGTCTCCCTTATTCTGTTTCCAAAAACCAGGGCCTTGTCCGCCGCGGTATGAGGCAGAAATATGATAAATTCCTCGCCGCCGAACCTGGCCGGAAAATCCTCCAGCCTACAGTTCTGTCCCAAAACCCAGGCAAATACCTTTAGCACCTCATCGCCTGCATTATGGCCCAGTGTGTCATTTACCTGCTTGAAATGATCCAGGTCCATCATTGCCAGGGACAGCGGAAATTCATGTCTTTGTGAAAGAGCGAATTCCTCTTCGTATCTTTCCTTGAAATAGCGCCTGTTGGCAAGACCGGTGAGCGGATCCGTCCGGGACAGCTCCGTTATTTTCCGATAGGCTGTTTCAAGCTCACGGTTCTTTTTCCCAAGCTCCCGGGTAAGGCCGGAGAGTTCGTTGTTTAACAAAGACATGGTCTCCATGACCTCATTATCCGTTCCTCCCATCCGGTCGCCCAGGACCAGAAAAACCCCGTCAACCGAAAAATTATAGCACTTAAACATAATTTCCGTATGACATAATTTCAACATCTGGGGCAGCAGCTCGCCGGATTTTTCGGAAACAAGCGGAGGGAACGCGTCTTCTTCCAGAGGGCACAGGATATCTCCGAGATAACGCCCCAGGGGCTTTTCCGGGGCATGCAGACTCCTTGTCAGGTTGTCATTGCAGCCAAGAATAATATAATTTTCATCGGTAACCGCCGCAATCATTGCGCCTGAGGCGTCAAAGAATGCCGATACGAGCTCGGGGTTGTTTTTTACCGCTTCAAAAATTTTCATGTATTTCTCTTATTGTTCAGCCATTTGTCTGCCAGCACTACGGCCTGCCTGCAGTCAGGAGCATAGCCGTCGGCACCCAGTTTTTCGGCCAGCTCTGGGGCATAATTAAAAACAAGACCCCCCACCATGATCCAGGGCTGTTTTGTTACGGACCACGACCGGATGTGCTCAATGGCATTCCTTATGGACTCAAGGTTAAAGACCATGGACGCTGAAATTGCCACAATATAAAAGTCATGAGAGGAAACAAACTCCAGAAAATCCTTTACCGGCGTATTTGCGCCCAGATAGGCCACGTCCCATCCGTCTGCTTCCAGAAGATTGGCCACCATTGTGGTGCCGATTTCATGGAACTCGTTGGCCGAGGCAGTGACTACAGCCTTTCCCTTGGATTGGGCCGGTTGCTTCATAACCTCAAGATACTGCATGGACATTATACGGTTTACTATGGCGGAGGCCAGATGCTCTTTGGCCACACTTATCTCACCTGCCTCCCACTTGCTTCCCACGGCGTACATAGCGGGCTGAATCACGTTTAAGTAAAAATCGGCAAGCCTGTTGGCAGAGGCAGCCGATTTGGCCGCAATCTCCATACAGGTGGTGCGGTCTGCTGCAAGCAGCCCCTGTACAAATGTCTCACAGGTTTCTCTCCAGTCGGCCGCAGGCTCGGGAACATCTTGAGAATATTGCTCTGATCCCCGGATAAAATCTTCATGCCTGGCCTGCATCCATTCATACACCTTTATCAGGGGGGCTGCATCATCAGGCGGCAGAAGCTGCTCAAGAGCGCGGCACCAGGCCTTAAAATGAGCCGGAAAATAGGCATAATCAAATCCGTAATTATAATACGTCCGGTAGACCCACGGAATGGTTTTTACCAAAAGTTCCCAGGCGCCCAAAGAAAACACGTTGCTCATAAAAAGAGCGTGATTCTTATGATTGTCAAACATCATGAGAACCGGATTGTTTCCGGTGAGGATACCGACATCCGCCCTGGAGGCCATCATCGAATTCACCTTTTCCACCAGTTCTCCCAGGTGATTTTTAAAAGCCAGGGCGCTTTGTTCCGGAATTTCAGGCAACTCATTAATATAATGCATAAAATCTGTCTGCATGTATCCTCCTGGAAACCTGCGGTCAGGGTCAATTTTTTTGCTCCTGAGCGACATCTGAACGAAGGAATCGACTTTTACGAATTCATTACAATTAAATAATAAATCAAAAACTTTTTTTACTCAACAGCATCATTTATTACCGCCGGGCTTTTTTTCAGACTGACAGAAAAACAGGCACCCCCCAAATCAGAGTCGACAATTTCCACTTTTCCCTGATGGGCATTGGCACAGGCCTGCACCGAAAGAAGCCCCAGACCGTTTCCTTGTTTTTTTGTGCTATAAAACGGCTCCATAACGACTTTGCGGCTGTTTTCCTCAATTCCCGGTCCGTTGTCATGGACTTCCAGCGCAACGGAATCATTGTACTCCAAAACCCGAACCAGAATTCGGCCATGGGAACCGACTGCCTCGGCAGCATTTAAAACCAGGTTGATAATCATCTGGTAGATCAGCAAAAGATTTCCCATGAACATCAATTCTTCAGGAGCCTTTAAATCCACTTGGCATTTGCCGACATTTTTGTGCTTTCCTGCAAAGCCGAGCGCGTCTCTGACCGCAGTGGGAAGGTTAATATATTGCTTTTTCTCCCTGATAAGATGCCCGGATACATCGCCGATCCGTCTTGTCAGACGATTGAGCCGGGCAAGCGAGTTGTTTAATTCCTTTAATGCCTCGGGTTTTTCTTTACCTGCGGCTTCGGCCAGTTCTTCGGTATAATATTCAAGGTTCATCAGCACGTGCCCCAGGTCATGGGCCACGGCATCTGCAAATACGACTGCGGTGGCCCGGCGCTCTGCGGCAATCATCCGGTTGCCGAAATTAAGCAGCTTGCGCTGCTGGGCGTCAATTTTTAACATCAGAAGGTAAATTACCAAAAACAACAGCAAAGCAGTGAATACAATAAACAGAATCCCTTTTATTTGTTCTATATATGCCAGATTCGGTACGGTAGCTGCAGTAATTGCCGCCAGACGACTGGAAAGGAGAATATAGACAACACCTGCTGCAAAAAAAACCAAAGAAACTGTAAATGCAATTTTTAAAGGTTTGGCGGGCGATTCAATGACATCGGAGTCTTTTGGCATTTTTACCCCTATCTGCTTTTGATCCAAGTCAAAGACAAGCTTTTGCAATTCAGGTAATTATATGTAACGTTTTTATAAAAAAACTAACGTGTATCGTTTAAAAAGCAAAAATTCTCTACAAACTAATAACCCGGCAGGACGAAAAAATGAAACGCAGCTTCCGCAAAATAGCATTTTTTCTTATACTTTTGATCCTGATCCCGTCAGCAGTGCTGCTGGTGCGCCATAAAAAGGCGGAACTAAACAGCATAGAGACGGTTCCCACCCCCGCTCTCCCGGTCCATGTCTGCGAGGCACGGCAAGGGAAAATTTCAGTGACCGAGCATTATCTGGCTGAAATAGAACCAGTGATTACCGCCGAACTCTCGGCACAAATAACAGGCAGCATTGAATCGGTAAACTTCGATGCCGGCGACAGGGTGGAAAAAAACGAAATCGTGGCGGTTATAGACGACCGCAAGCTTCAAAAAGAGCTTTCCTCGCTTCAAGCCGAACTGCAAGGGGCTAAAGCCGATCTTGTCCAGAAAAAAAAGTTCTATGACCGCCGCAAAAAGCTTTTTAAAAAAGGCCATACAGGAGAAGAAGACCTGGAAACTGCAGAAAGCGCCTATATTTCCGCACAGGCCAGGGTCAGGAGCCTGGAAGAACAAATCGCATCTGCAAAGATATCGCTTAGCTACACGAAAATACATGCACCTTTTGACGGGGTGGTCACCCGGCGGATCAAAGATGCCGGCAACCTTGTCATGCCCGGACAGGCAATTTGTAAAATGCAAGACCCTTCGGCAGGATACAAAATACTGGCAAAAATACCCCAGCAGACAGGAAAGCGCATCAAGCCCGGAGACGAAGTTTTGCTTACAACAGGCAAAAACCGTACTTCAAAAAATACGGTTTCAAGGATATATCCCGCGGTCGGCGATAACCGCCTGGCAACGGCTGAAATCAGATCTGATAAACCTCCGTTCGGTCTGCCTTCGGGCTCTTTTATTGGCGTTGACATAGTTGCAGACCAGCCCGAAGGCATTTTTCTGCCGGCCCGGGCGGTGCTGGAATATGAAAACCAGGCTCATGTGTTTATAATCGGAGAGGACAACCGGGTAAAGGTTGCAAAGGTGCGCATTCTTGGACGCAGCCCGGACCTGGTCACAATTGCGCCCGGCCCGGTTGCCGCGGGCGACCGGCTGGTATCCGGTGGTGAGGCGATGCTCCTTGGCCTCGGTTCCGGCTCTCGCGTTCAACCTATTAAAAATACTGCGGACACGGAGGCGCGATGAACTGGATCGAGGCCTATCTTAAGCGGCCCCACGGCGTAACAGCTCTTTTGCTCTTAGGCGTGGTATTCGGACTTATCAGCTTTAATACCCTGCCGCTGAACCTGTTTCCAGATGCCAATTATCCCAGGATCGCGGTGCTGCTTATCTGGCCCGGCGCATCAGCCGATGATATGGCAGACCGGATTTCCAGGCCGGTGGAACAGGAACTGTCATCCATTGATATGGCCCGGCGGGTACAGGCCTCTATCAGGGATGAAACCGCGGCCGTAAAAGTTGAATTCGAATATGAAAAGGGCCTGGATGCCGCGGTCACGGATGTGAGCGCCGCCCTGGACAGGATCATGCCTTCGCTTCCCTCGGGGATGCTGCCTCCAAGGCTTTTCCGTATAAGTGATGCCACCCAGCCGGTTATGACCCTGGCGGTTTCACCCAAGCCCGACTCCCATCTATCCATGGCCAAAGTACGTCAACTTGCAGACAACGAGATCAGAGAAGCGCTTCTGCGTCTTGACAATGTTGCAGACGCCGAGGTCTTCGGCGGGTATAAGCCGGAAATAAGGATATCGGTGGACCGCGATAAAATGGCCGGATACGGCATTTCCATCGAGCGCGTGCTGGCATCCATAGGACAGCAGCACAGAAACACGCCCAGCGGCACACTTTTCAGGGATCAGGACCGAGTCCTGATAAAAATCAAGGGAGAAAAAAAACACCGCCAACAGCTGGGCAACATAGTTATAGCCACTGGCCAAAACGGCAGAATCCATCTGCGCGATATAGCAGAAATCAAAACCACTCATGAAACACCGGATTCCTTTTTCCGCGGAAACGGCAAAGCAGCAATAGGCATAAACATTCTGCGTGCGGAAGCCGGTCACGTAACCCCTGCCATAGAAGCTGTGGAACAGGCTCTGCCCGATCTGGAAAGGCAGTTCTCAGAACTTTCCTTCGGGGTGGCAGACACCCAGGGCGAGCTGATCCGCACCTCGGTCTCAAACCTTCTGACATCCCTGCGCGATGCCGTGATCCTGACGGTCTGCGTGATATTTCTGTTTTTGGCAAGGGTGCGAATAACCCTTCTGGCCGCGTTTTCCATACCCGTTACTTTCCTTCTTACTTTTGCCGGCATGAAGCTTATAGGCTATGAACTAAACATAGTGACCATGACGGCCGTGATCCTGGCTGTAGGCCTGCTGGTGGACGACGCCATAGTAGTGATAGAAAACATAGACAGTCACAGCGCTTCGGGAGAAAAGTCCCGTATACAGGCGGCCATAGACGGCACAAAGGAAATCTTTCTGGCCGATTTTGCAGGCACTGCAACCACCCTGGCGGTGCTTTTGCCCATTATGTTCGTGGGAGGCTATCCTGAAAAAATTTTGCGCCCCCTTACTGTGGTACTTTCAATTGCCCTGCTTGCCTCGTTTATAGCTTCCGTGACAGTTATACCGCTTTTCGGCAAACGTGTTCTCAAGCCGGGCGGAGTGAGAAACCGGCTTGAACGGATTATTGAACATACAAGAAACGCGGTGATATCTCCATTCCAGCGCTTTGTGCTCGCTGCATTCCGCGCCGGAACCACCCGATGGATTTTCCTGATAGGTCCTCTGCTTATTGTATTGCTGTTTGCGGGATTACGACAGATGCCACTTGCCGGCCGTGATCTCATGCCGCCTATGGACACCGGCATCATCAAGGTTTCATTTGAAACATGGCCCAACACGTCAGTTCCCCGCACCAGGGAAGTGGCAGAAGAAATGGAACGGGCGATCACCGAAACTCCCGGATATATCAGGATGTCAACGGTGGTGGGGGCCGAGCCTTCCGTGATAAGCTTCGGATCTGAACGCACACCCCAGGAAGGACTCATGACCGTACATTTCAAAAACCGGTTTGAACGGCCGGAATCCATATGGGAGATCGAGGAGGAGCTCAGGGATACATTTGCAGAAATTCCGGGATTAAAAACTTTCCACGTATATGACTACGGTGCCACACCACTGTCTGCGATAGCCGCGCCGGTGGATGTTATGATTTCGGGACCTGACCCGCTTATCCTGGACCGGCTGGCAGACCGGGTAAAAAACCGGCTTAAAGGCGTTAAGGGCTTGAAATCCATATCCCGCACCTGGGATTTTACAAAAAAGGAAATCATCATTGAGCTTGACGAGGAAAAGCTCGCGGAATACGGCATAACCCCGCAGACTGCTGCAGACACCCTGACTGCGGCAACCACGGGGAAAAAGGCGGCGCTTTTCAGGATAGCCGGCCAGGACGGCTATCCTATACGCCTGCGCTATGACCAGGCTCAAATAAACACAATACAGGCGGTTTCTACTTTGCAGGTGCCCACTCCAAACGGAACAGTCCCGTTAAAGCAAATCGCACACATTCAAACGGAATGGAAACAAAACCGGATCACCCGCGAAAACATGCAGCCGACTGTGGACGTGATCGGCTACCGTGCAAAGGCTCCAATATCGTATCTGCACACACAGGTGCAAAACTCTCTTTCAGACCTGGAACTGCCTAAAGGCTACAGCATTTCCCATACCGGTGAAATAGAGTTCATGGGCGAAAGCTTTGCCAGGCTGGGGACAAGCCTTGTCCTTGCACTGGTGTTTCTCTATTTCATTCTGGTTATCTCATTTAGTTCCTGGGCGCATCCGGTAATGATAATGTCTGCGATCCCTCTGGCATTTATCGGTGTGCCGTGGGGAATGCTGCTGGCGGGACGTCACTTCTGCATGCCTGCGGCAATGGGCATGATTCTGCTGTCAGGCATCGTGGTCAACAACTCGATCCTCCTGATCGATTACATTGAAAATGCCCGGAAAAAGGGAATGGAACTTACAGAAGCAGTGGAGGCGGGTATCAGACGAAGAAGCCGGCCGATCCTTATGACGGCCTTAAGTACCATTGCAGGCATGAGCCCGATAGCCGCGGAGATGGCCGTGGGCCTGGAGCGGCTTTCGCCCCTGGCTGTGGTGGCCATCTCCGGACTGGCTGTATCAACGTTTTTGACCCTGATATATGTGCCGGTGATTTACGTATGGATTGAAAGAGTGAAACTTAAATTCAGCTATTGATATTAATCAGGCCGCTCAAGCAGTGCATGAAAACACACTGCGCCTCTACGGAAACATCTAAAAAGGGGACAGATTTATTTTCAAAAATAAATCTGTCCCCTTTTTTAAAGACGGTATTTTTCGCGTAACCGCTCGGAGAGTGATTTTACACTTGCAAAGCCTTTTTCCACGGTCTTTTCTATATCAGAATTAACAAGGCAGCATGTGGCCGGAGAAAGCAGGCTCTGCGATAAAAGCTGATCCCGGTCGATGCCTTTGGCGCAAAGGCTTTTCCAGAGAGTTTCAAGCATGGTTTCCAGGGATTCTTCCGATTCCTTTTCAAAGGGCTCCATGTTGGTGGGCACCAGTCCCCAGGCCAGAATCCCGCCCCGGTCCAGAAATCGCTTGACCGCAGGAGCATAGGAAGCAAAAACTTCTCCGTTTGTATAAACATCAAGCGACAGAATGTCTATGTCGAGATTCAGCAGAAAGTCCCAGTCCGGGTTGCCGCACAAATGCACGCCCCGGGGACGGTCGATAAGGGAGAAAAACATTTCCATATCCGCCTTTGCCTGCAGGTCTCCGTAGCCTGACATGGCGGAAAACAAAAACTGCAGCCCCGGCTCGTCCACGTACATAAAAGCGTTTTTATTTTTCTGTTTCAGCTTTTGGAGCTGCACGTTTACACGCCTGGCCATAAACTCGAACATGAAAGGACGCACCGAATCGTCAAACAGCATGGGCCTGCCGTTTTCATCTGCCACATTGAACCCGAAGCTCACCGGTCCTTCCAACTGCCCCCGAATTGCAGGCCTGTCTGCAAGATCCAATTCCAGAAATCTATGGTAGACCGCTGAATAATCTTTGCTTACGTCAAACACCGAAGGATCATCAAAACCTGCCATTGCTTCTTCTGCCTCTTCCATGAATTTGTCCATGGAAAAAGACAGTTTCCGGTTTTCCACATCCAGAACAATGCCGGGGAAATGTTCCGCCGCCTGAACATACATGTCTTCATAATAGTTTAGCCGCGGTAGCTGGGGCCAGAATGGTATGTCCAGGGACAGGGCCGCATCAAGCGCCCGGTCAACATTCGTATGCGGCATAACCGCCATGGCGGTAGTCAAAAGATTTCCCGGAATGGGCATTTTCAGCATCCTTTCTTTTCATCGTGGATTAAACCGGCCAGATCAGCCGCAAAGTCATGCCGCGATTCTGCATATAATTGAGCAAACCGCTTTCCTCCCCTGCTGTGCTGCTTGTAAAAATCAACACACAGAGAGACAATGTCAAGCACTTCTTTTGCCTCATAGCAGCCGGGCAGGGGATCTGCCAGCCTGGGATGGCGGCCGAGCTTGCCGCCGAGCAGTATCTTGCAGGCCCGCCTTTGTATCCCGATGGTTGCAGTTGGGCAAACTTGTGCGCACTGGCCGCAGTTCAAACACCCGGAGCGATCGATTTTCGGCACCTGCCCGGTTTCTTCAAGCCGAACCGCCTCTTCTTTACATACATCCACGCATTCACCGCACATGGAACAAGGCTCTCCGGTAATTTCAGGCACAGCCGCCCCGATTATTCCTACATCCCTGATCTGGGGCCTTGAGCAGGCATTGGGGCAGTCCGCCAAAGCAACACTAAACTCGTGGTGGAATTTTAACGGCCCTTTCACGCTTTTTTTAAAAAACTCAAGCAGTTCTTTTTCCGCCAGAAGGGATTCGATCCGGGCCGCCAGATCATTTTCAGGCCCCGCCCTATTTTTACACCCCTGGGGGCCGAAACAGTTTTCAACCCTGTATCCGCGCACTTCCTTTTCCATACTTTCCCCTTTCGCCTTTTAGCTTTTAGCTTGAAGCTTTTAGCTGATTGATTCCTTGATTTATGTCAAAATCTGTTATATTTGCAATGAAAACCAAGGGAGCTTATTATGTCAAAGGCAAGGGGGATTCTATCCCAATCCATTCTTTTTTCGGGGCTTCCCGAAACAGATATAAACGCCCTGCTCTCCATTGCTATTGAAAAACCGGTGTCGACAGGAGAGCTGATTTTTTCCGAAGGAGATTCGGGAGACGGCTTTTACGTGACCATAGAAGGCCTGATCAAGGTCTACAAGCTCTCCACAGAAGGAAAAGAACAGATCCTTCACATGTTCGGACCTGGCGAACCTTTCGGCGAGGTGCCAGTTTTCTCTGGAGAAGCCTTTCCTGCCAGCGCCGAAGGGATCAAAAAAAGCAGGATCCTGTTTTTTCCGCGCCGGGCTTTTCGCGACCTGATTGCACAAAATCCCTCGGTGGCCATGAACATGCTGGCAGTGCTTTCCCGCCGGCTCAGAAATTTTACCGTACAGGTGGAAAACCTGTCTTTAAAAGAAGTCCCTGCCAGGCTTGCCGGCTACTTCCTGCTTCAGTCAGAAGAGCAGAACAGCGAGGATACAATCACGCTAAACATATCCAAGGGGCACCTGGCAAGTTTTCTCGGCACCATTCCGGAGACCCTGTCCCGAATGTTAAGAAAAATGAACGAGCAGGGACTCATCGAGGTGGAAAGCAGAAAGATCCGCATTCTCGACAGACAGGGCTTAGAAGAGCTTGCAGAATTCGGAAAGATGGAAACCTGATCAAGGAGACAAAACTCATGACACAATCGCATATCAAAATTCTGGCCATAAATATCAGCCGGTCCAAAGGCACCCGGAAAAACTCCGCAAAAGAGGCCGATTTGGTGACGGGATACGGAATAAATGGCGACGCCCATGCCGGCGACTGGCACCGGCAGGTAAGCTTTCTGGCAGAAGAAGCCATTGACACGGCCCGCAGCCGGGGGCTGGAGGTAACTTTCGGGGATTTTGCAGAAAACATTACCACCCGGGGCATTGAATGGGAAACCCTGCCCGTGGGAACGCGCCTGGAAATCGGTGACACGGCAATGGTGGAAATTACCCAGATCGGCAAAGAATGCCACAAGCCCTGCGCTATCTATTACAAGGCAGGCGACTGCATTATGCCCGCAAAAGGAGTCTTTGCAAAAGTAATCAAGGAGGGAACCATCCGCACAGGCGACTACACCCGCCTGTGCGGATAACTCTGCTCTTTTTATAATCAGACGGTGATCGTATTTTTTTCTATCAGTGTCCGTCCAGAAATCAGATAATTTGTTCAAGTTCAAGGAAGGCGAAAATTTTAACCGCAGGAATACTCAAAGTATTTTGAGGATTAAAATTTGAGCCTGACGCAGAAATTGGGCAAATTAGCCATTTCTGGATGGACACTATCTAATAAGTACTTTTCATTAAGCCGGTCTCTTTGTCCACCACCAGTTTCTCCACCAGGGAGCCGTCTTTGGTAACCACCTCTCCTATATATTCATCGTCTTTTTCCGTGATTTCTCCAACTTTCAGATTCGGATTGGGCGCAACATAACGCTGCATCAGCCGCCCGGCATCTTCCTGACTCAGCTCCTCCGTATACCTGGGCTGTTGCTCCGGGGGCCCGGCGCCGCCCCAACCATAGGGTATTCCTTGCCCCCGCATCATGCCCGGGCCATACATCATCCCGGGACCACCTCCGCGAGGCATATACGGTCCATACATACCTCCCCTGCCGTACATCATTCCGGGACCGCGCATCATTCCCGGGCCGCGCATCATTCCCGGGCCGTACATCATGCCGGGGCCTCTTTCATATCCTGCGGAATCGCCGCACCACGGGCAGAACCATCCTTGCCCGCGTTCAGGATATTGGTGCTGCTCAAATTGTTGCTGCCGGGACATATGCTCATCGCCTCTTCGTTCCATCTGAGCAAAAACAAGGCCCGCACCCGCAACCAAAAAAATCAACGCCAGCGCAAAAATAAAAATTCTTTTCATTCTAAACCTCCTGTTTTAAAGATCCATTAACGATTTTTCCGTTCCCGCAATAGTGTTTTGAAAGCTAAGGGGACACCTGTTTAAAAAATAACCCCGGCCTTCTGGTATGGCAAATCATTGTGATCGAAATCCCTGTATGATATATTGAGCAACAAACTTGACCGTAAATAGTTTTTTGAATAGGGAGAAACAATGGCTGAACAAACACTCAGGGAAAATATTGAGCTTGAGCCCAAGATGCTTGCCATAGGAGGCAAACGCCTGGAGCTCCTCTGTGTTAAAAACCTGGAACCGTTTATTTCCGACCTGGAGCAAAACGGGCAGGAAAGCTTTGACAACTTTCCGTTCTGGGTTAAAATATGGGAAGCAAGTATTGTGCTTACAGACCGCCTGGTACACATGGACCCGGATAAGGAGGAGCACATACTCGAACTCGGGGCAGGCATGGGCATTACCGGCCTGTTTCTTGGAGCCTTCGGATACAGGGTCACCATTACCGACAGCAACAAGGACGCGCTGGCCCTGATTAAGCAGAATGCGGAACATAACGGAATTGACAATGTGGAGGTCGCGGAACTTGACTGGCACCGTCCCCGGCTGGATTCAACCTTTGACACTATCTGCGGCTCTGAGCTGGTTTACAGGAAATCCGACGTTGAAGCGGTGACCGGAATTCTGAGACGACTGTTAAAACCCGGAGGAACGGCATATTTGGCCCACGACATAAGCCGCATGTCCATGACAGACTTTCTTGCAACCGCAGAATCATTCTTTAACATAACGCACAAGGGGATGTCCTTTACAGGCGGCGGAGAAAAAAAGCAGATTATTATACACACCATAAGACACAAAACACAGACGTAAACATAAGACATATGCCTTCTTTTTTCATGATATTGTGTTTATAATATAATAAGAACCAAATCCCCCGGAGGCAAAAAAACAATGCCTGAAACCACAGGGCGGTGGAAACGCATAAGACAGCGATTTTCCGGAAAAGAGGAGAAAAAGCCTCTCCCCAAACGCTACCGCCGTTTGCAGCGCAATATTGCGGTATTGATGATACTGGTGACCGTCATTCCGCTCACACTGCTTGCTGTCACAAATGCGATGCAGTACCAGAAAAACATCAAGGCCGAACGTATAACTCCTATGCGGGCCATTGCCAGCAAGGCCGCCCATTCATTCGAGCTTTTCCTGGAAGAGCGCCTCTCCGCCCTGCATTTTATAGCCTCGAGCTACTCTTTTAAAATCCTTTCAGACCAGGCGACCATGCACCGCATTTTCCGGATACTGAGAGAAGAATACGGCGGATACGTGGATCTCGGTCTAATAAACAGCAAAGGCAGGCAGATCACTTATACAGGACCTTATGATCTTCTTAACAAAGACTATTCCAACCAACAGTGGTTCAACGAGGCACGGGTAAGGGGCAGATTCATATCCGACGTGTTCATGGGATACAGGGATATGCCTCATATCGCTCTGGCGGTACAGAATTTAAACGATCAGGGCGAATCCTGGGTTCTGAGAGCCACCATGGATACAAAGAAATTCCAGAAGCTTATCAGCCCAATGGGACTGGACCCTGTAAAGGATGCTTTCATAATAAACAGCAAGGGGATTCTCCAGACCGACTCCAGGCTCTACGGCAAGGTGCTTACAAAATGCCCCCTGCAGTTTCCGGAAGGTAATTCCGGCACCCAGGTAAAAGAATTGACCGACCAGGAGGGGCGCAATATAGTCATGATTTATGCGCCACTTGTCAAATACGATTTCGCACTGGTAATGATCCTGCCCCAGGCAAGCATTTTCAAGGCATGGCACTCGCTGAGGCAGGAAATTTCCTACGTGTTTATAGTAAGCCTGGTGCTAATAATCCTGGTAATTTTCAGCTCCACCCATCTTTTAGTCAAACGGATCAGAGAAGCGGACGAAAAACGGGAGATAGCTTTCAGAGAACTTGAATATACCCAGAAGCTTTCTTCCATCGGCAGGTTGGCTGCGGGCGTTGCCCACGAAATAAACAACCCCCTTTCCATTATCAATGAAAAGGCGGGCCTGATGAAGGACCTGGTGGAGCATGATATGCACCATGATAAGGAAAAACTGATGCGACCGGTCAATCAGGTACTTCATTCGGTGGACCGGTGCAGAGACATTACCCACAGGCTGCTAGGGTTTGCAAGGCGCATGGGCGTACAGTACGAAACGCTCGACGCAAACGAGGTGTTAAAGGAAACTCTGGGGTTTCTTGAAAAGGAGGCCCATCACAGAGATATTCATATCGAATATAATTTTTCCGAATCAATCCCGCAAATCTCTTCCGACAGGGGACAGCTCCAACAGGTATTTTTAAACATCCTTAGCAATGCTTTTGCAGCCGTAGATGACGGAGGGCGCATTGTTCTGTCAACGTGGGAAAAGGACAAAAATTCGATTGCCGTTTCCATCCGGGATAACGGCCACGGCATGTCAGAAGAAACTTTGCGCCAGATTTTCGAACCATTTTTCACCACAAAGAAAGGTTACGGAACCGGACTGGGACTTCCGATTACATATGGTATAGTCAAAAAACTGGGAGGCGACATAAAGGTTAACAGCAAAGTAGGAGAAGGCACCACTTTTACTATCTTTATACCCAAACAACCCCCGGGAGATACTGAAAATGAGCAATCCTACGGCGATTTTACTCGTTGATGACGAGGAGGAATTTGTTACCACCCTTGCCGAACGGCTGGGAATAAGGGGTTTTGCAGCGGAAGCCGCAACCTCGGGCAGGCAGGCTTTAAACAAAATGGATGGCCGGGATTTCGACCTGGTAGTACTGGACGTGAAAATGCCGGGGATGGGGGGACTGGAAGTAATGGACAGCATCAAAGACCGGAGCCCTGATCTCCCTGTAATTCTGCTCACAGGCCACGGGGCCGCAGGCGAAGGCAGACAGGGCATGCACAAAGGCGCCTCCGACTACCTGATGAAACCTCTGGATATAGACGAACTGATCTCAAAAATCCACGAAGCCCTGACGAATAAATCACAATAATAACCCCATGAGCCGGGAAGGGGGAGACATGAATCCGGAAACTGAGAAAACACTTGCCTTTTACGGGAGAATGACCGCAAATCTGACCCATGAGTTCAAAAATATCCTGGCTATTATACAGGAATCAGCCGGGCTCATGGAAGACATCATGGCTGTTGCCCCGCTTTCCAAGGAAAAGTACCAGGAAAGATTCAACAATTCAATGACCACGATCAAAAACCAGCTCCAAAGGGGGATGCAGCTTGCAACCCGGTTCAACAAGTTTGCCCACGCACCTGATCATGCCAGTGACGAACTGGATCTGGGCGAAACCGTAGAGCACTTCTGCACCCTTACAGAACGCTTTGCACGTCTCAAACATATATCCCTTGAAGCGGATACCCGTGAGATAAAGCTGACAACCAATCCCCTGCTCCTGTATATGGCCCTTTTTTACAGCCTGGATTCCTGCCTTTCTGTACTGCCTGCAAAAAGCTCAATCAGCATGGCCGCTTCTGAAAACAGCGGCAAACCGGTGATTGAAATAGAATGTGCGGGCAAAGACGCCCCTGCGGCACCACAGTTCTTTACTAAACTCAGGGAAAGCTCGGCATGGAAAGAGCTGGAAGATACAGCGGCCCAACTTGGCGCAAGCCTGGAATGCGCAGAAAACGATCTGCGATTCTGTTTGTTTTTTTAACAACCGGAACTCCCGGAATCATATAATAAGGAGACACGCATCATGCCAGGGAAAGAAAAGAAGGAGGAAAGCATAAGGATACTTCTGGTCGATGATGAGCAGGAATTTGTCACCACGCTTTCGGAACGACTGCAAATGCGGGGATTTGACGCAGAACCGGCCCTTGACGGCGAGCAGGCCATTGAATCATTAAACAGTAGGATTCCGGATGTGATGGTGCTTGATTTACGTATGCCGGGCCTCGACGGGATTGAGGTTCTAAGGCGTGTCAAAAAACAACACCCGGAAATCGAAATCATCATTCTTACGGGGCACGGATCCGACAGAGACGAAGACCAGGCCAGACGCCTGGGGGCGCTCGATTATCTCCAGAAACCGGTCGGCGTAGACACTCTTGTTCAAAGAATCAAAAAGGCATACAAGTATAAGACCGATGCCGCTTCAATGGACGAGTCGTTATCCGGAGAAGAAGACCAAAAATTTATGGACAAGAACACAAAGAAAAAGTAATCTTAATGTTTAAAGAAATTGTAAAAAACAACAAGTGCATTTCTAAAGATTCACAGGAGGAATTCCATGAAAACCAGAGTACTGCTTGTTGATGACGAACAGCAGTTTGTTGAACAGCTCTCGGAAAGGCTCAAATTCAGGGATTACGACGTAAGCATTTGCTTTAGCGGCGAAGAGGCGGTTGAAAATATAAAACAGTATATCTATGACGTGGTAATACTTGATGTTTCCATGCCGGGCATTGACGGCAACAAAGCGCTAAAGCGCATAAAGGAGCTTCGCCCGCTTACGGAAGTCATAATGCTAACCGGGCATGCAACCGTGGAATCAGCAATAGACGGCATGAAACAAGGCGCTTTTGACTACCTGATGAAACCCTGCGACACAAACGAGCTTATTGCTAAAATAAACAACGCCCGACAGAGAAAAACAGAACAGGAGGAACGTATCCGGGCGGCAAAGGCTAAACGCTATAGCACCTCTCCGTGGTCGGCGCTGGAGGATAAGTAGTACTCCGGCACCGCCTAAACCCCGTAAAAGAAATAAAGCACGGCAAGCTCCACTGCCAAAAACAGTACGGTCATGCCGGCCCCCGCCTTGGCGTAATCCACGGTACGATAACTTCCCGGGCGCATTATCAGGGCGTTTACCTGATGGGTGGGCAGAACAAAGGTGTTAGAAGCCGAAAGCCCCACCACCAGGGCGGCCATGCGGGGATCACCTCCCGCCATTAGCGCCATGTTCATACATAGGGGGACCAGAAGGACCGTGGCTCCGACATTTGAAATAACCAGGGTAAAAAACGAAGTCATCAGACCGACCACCCCCAAAAGCACTATCGGAGCCGGATCGCCTATTAGCCCTAGTATCCCCTCGGCAATATAAGCTGCAGTGCCTGTTTTTTCAAAAGCTATTCCGAGCGGAATGAGCCCGGCAAGCAAAAACACAGTCATCCAGTCAACCGAGCGGTAAGCCTCTTCTATCTTTAACACCCCTGTTATTATCATACCCAGGGCACCTGACATCAAAGCAACAGAAAGCTGCATTTTCAGAAAAATCACCTGGAAAAGCGCCACTGCCAGCCAAAACAGGGCAAACTTGGCCTTTGCCGGGCGCAGGATCTCGCCTTCAAGCGGGGTGGAAAAGGTAAGAGACCTGGGCTGAGGGTAGTTTTTAAGTATGTGGAATCTCTCCCAAGGGCCGAAAAGCAGAAGGGTATCTCCCATATTAAGCCTGATATGGGTCAGGCCTGAATAATAAATGCGGTTGCCCTTGAAAAGAGCGATCGGAGTAACTCCATAAATCGTCTTGAAATCGATTTCGCTCATGGTTTTGCCGATAAGTTCCGAGCGCGGAGAAACAATGGTCTCAGCCATGCCCGCACTTGTTCTTGAAAGACTTTCCGCAAACCCCTCCAGGGCAGGCTTTACCTCCCAGCCAAGTTCATCGGCCATTTTCATAACGTTCTTGCGCCTGCCCAGGACAGCCAGGTCGTCACCCGGCCAGATCTCATCGGAGCTTCTGGGCACAAAGTTTTTCTCTCCCCTTGAAGCATGGTTTATCGCCACCGTGGTAACCAGATACCGGGTTTGGAGATCCAAATTCGCAAGTTTGCCGGGGGATTCCGCACCCTCTGGAACATGGATTTCGTAAATGGTTTCAAAAGCCCGGTAAGCCTGCATAAGGGAGGAGGTTACTCCTTCGTCGCTTTCGCCGCCGCCGGAGGGAAGAATGAACCGGCCGAAAACAATGAAATAAACTATGGCTGTCAAAAGAAGACATATCCCGATGGGGGTCTGGGTAAACAGACCGAAGGGCTCCAGCTTTTCCCCGCCTATGCTCATCAGGTCGTTTAACAGTATGGTAGGGCTGGCTCCCACAAGCGTCAGGGTACCGCCGATTATCGCACAAAAACCCATTGGCATCAAAATCCTGGAAACCGGAATACCGATCCGCTTTGCAATACGCTGGGCCGCGGGAAGAAAAAGGGCCGCCGCCCCGATATTTTGCATAAGGCTGGAGATTACTCCAACGGTGCCGCCGATAAAAGTAATAATGCGACTTTCGCTTCTCCCCGCCACTTTGATTATAGGGCTTGCCACTTGATTCATCACACCGGTCTTATCAAGGCCGGCGCCCATTATAATGACCGCAATAATCGATACCACCGCATTACTGCTTAACCCCACAAAGGCATCTTTTGGGGAAATCAGCCCCAGAAGCGGCAGCAATACCATCATAAGTATGCCGACCACATCCACACGGACCCATTCAAAAACAAAAAGGGTGATCACAAAAACCAGGACGATCATCGTCAGCAGCATTTCAGGTGTCATTGCAGAACGATCCTTTCTCTATCTGGGTTGCCCGGTACAATTATCCTTTTTTATTCTCATGCCGGAATATATAACACAGCACTGCAGCAAACAGGACCAGCAACACTCCCCGGATAAAATTAAACTCCATCAGGCTCTCCTTTATGTTTCTGGTTCCATGGCTATTACTTTTAAAAAATTATCACCTCAGGCCACGCTGTAGACGTAGAGCTGCTTTTCCGAACCGTCTTCTTTGGAGGCCTCTGCAACACCTTTATCGGTTGGCTCCGATACTACGAACTCCACATTGCCGTATTCTTTTGCCGCCTGCTCAATCACGGCATCGTATTCACCGTATCTTACGATGTGCTCAAACGGGATCCCGTGTTCCTCGGCTGCCCTGGCAAATTCTTGTGCATTCTGCCTTGCCCTCTCTTCAAACTCTTTTACTCCTTCAGACATTGAAAGGCGTTTTAAAGCTGTCTCCGGAACAGGCGCTATGCTCAGGGCAACGAGCCGATAGGACATCCTCTGGGCCATTTCCAGGGCATAATTGATAAGACGATTGGAAAAAGTATCCTCATTGCCTACCACAAGCAGCACACCCGAACGTATCCGGGAAACCAGGGTCTCGATGTCCACAGGTTTTTCCAGATAATCGAATGCACCGAGGCGCCTTGCTTCCAGCTCGTCTTTTTCGGTTCCCTGGCCGGTGAGCATAATGACCTGTACGTTGGGGTGTTCGTTCTTGACCCTTTTTAGCACCTCCATTCCGTCAACACCTGGCATGCGCAGGTCGAGCACCATAACATCCGGCGATTCCCTGTTGAGCAGCTCCAGGGCTTCTTCTCCGTTTAAAGCAACGTCCGCGCTCAGATCCCGCATCTGCATTCGCTGGGAAAGGGTGTCAACAAAATCCTTCTCATCGTCAACAAGAAGGATTCTGAATTTTCCGCTGCCTTTCTCATCTTCCATGAGAATCTCCTTTTTAAATTTCTATAAACAGGCCCGGAGCCTGTACCTTTGTATGCAAGGCGCTTTTAAACGAAAGGCGGATATTATATCAGTTAGCAAAGAATGTCAATATGAAGGATTCCCGCCCAGCAGTTCGTAGACCCGGGCTCCAGGGACTTCTTCTTTTTCAACAAGAATTTCGGCAAGTTTATCCATGGCTTCGCGGTTTTCCTCCAGGATTTTTTTGGCCCTGGAAAATGCATGGCTCAGCAAGGATTCCACTTCCTGATCTACTTCGCGTGCGGTATCTTCACTGTATTCCCTTGTCTTTGCAAGTTCTTCGCCCAAAAACACCTCGCCGCTCTTAGACCCCAGGGCCATATGTTCAAACCGGCCGCTCATACCCCATTCCAGAACCATTTGCCGGGCGATCTGGGTGGCGTTTTGAAGATCATTTCCCGCACCGCTGGTGGCGGTATCAAAGACCAGCATTTCAGCAGCCCTGCCGCCCATCATTACCGCAAGCCGATCGGCCAGGTACTGCCTGTGATATATGTATTTTTCTCCTTCGGGAAACTGCTGGGTGGCGCCCATGGCAAGGCTTCGGGGTACGATGGAAACCTTATAGACCGGATCCGAATATTTAAGCGAGGCGCCCACAACGGCATGACCGGCCTCATGGTAGGCAACCATCTGTTTTTCCTCCTCTGTCAGAGCCAGGCCCTGGCGCACCAGACCCATAAGGATCTTGTCCCTGGCCTCTTCTATATCCTCGTTATCTATAATCTTTTTTTCCCGGCGGGCTGCCAAAAGAGCGGCTTCGTTTAACATGTTTTCAAGATCGGCGCCTGAAAACCCCGGAGTCCCGCGCGCAAGGGCATCCAAATCCACATCCCCGGCAATACGCTTGTTTCCTGCATATATTCCCAGAATTTTGCGGCGGTCGGCGGTGGTAGGCAAATCCACAATGATCCTGCGATCGAAACGACCCGGCCGCATAAGCGCCGGATCAAGCACGTCCGGCCGATTGGTGGCGCACATTACGATTACGTTTTCATTTTCCTCGAACCCGTCGAGCTCCGAGAGCAGTTGATTTAAAGTCTGCTCCCGCTCGTCATGACCGCCTCCAAGCCCTGCCCCCCTTCGGCGGCCGATAGCGTCCATTTCATCAATAAATATTATGCCGGGGGCATTTTTTTTGGCATCCGCAAACAAACTGCGCACCCGCTTTGCACCCACGCCCACAAACATTTCCATGAAGTCTGAGCCCGTGATGCTGAAAAACGGCACGTCAGCCTCGCCGGCCACGGCCCTTGCAAGCAGCGTCTTGCCCGTACCAGGCGGGCCTACCAGCATTACGCCCTTTGGCACTGATGCCCCAAGATCGCGGATACGTGACGGTTCCTTTAAAAAAGATACCACTTCTGCAAGCTCGGTCTTGGCCCCTTCGGCCCCGGCCACATCATCGAAACTGGTGGACTCCTGGCTGCGGTCATAAAGCCGGGCCTTGCTTTTTCCTATGGAAAACAGGCCTTCGCCCCCCTGCCCCTGAAACTGCCTGAACTGGGAGTATATCAGCCATCCCAGGATCACAAAGGGAAGCAGGGTAAAAATCAGATACCACCAGTTGGTGTCGCTTTCCGGCTCGGTTTCCACGGCAACGTTTTGCGATTGCAGCACGTCCATGAGGTCAGGATCGCCAAAAGACGGGAGATAAGTTACAAATTTTTTATATGCCGGCCCCTTTTCTCCGTTGTCCTGCCCCGAGTCTTTACCGGTAAAAACTCCACCCGCGCCTGTCACCTGGTCCGCCGGTTTATGTGCCTTCTCCTTGAGGCTGCCGGTTATTTTATCCCCCTTGATGGTTACCTGGGCGACATTGGCGGAATTTAACTGCTGGAGAAAGGTGGTATATTTGATTTTCTCCGGTCCGGCCCGGGAGGCGTACATGCTCCAGCCCAGAAGCAGCAGCACGGCGGCAAGAAAGATCCACATCCGATAGCTGTTTTCCTGACCGGCATTCCAGGGCTGCCAGGGCGAACTGCCGCTCTGCCGGTCACCGGTCGGCCGGTTATCATCAATCTCGCGGTTCATTCCTCTCCTTTACAGATCCGGACTTTGTACCTTTAGTCTTTAGCGGCGGGCACGAGGCTGGAATATCTGTCTGTAGGCCTCTGCCGGATCAAAACCATCGTAGCCTGCTTCTTCCAAGCCCTCGGAAAGGTCCTGAATGGTTTTTGTCCCCACTCCCGGCCAGCACAGCATGGCCTTGATATTTTCAAATGCTGTCAGCTGCTGGGGGTCGGTTAAAATCTTTTCGCCGAAACATTTACGAATAACATTGTAGGTATGGGTGCCGATGTATTCAATAAAAGGACATTCAAAGGCTGTCTTTCTGTAACGGCATTCCCGGTAATAGGCCTGCTGGACATTGGCGACACCCATTCCGCATTCCTCGGCAATCCGGGCCCACCGATATCCCTTGCGGCGCATTTCAAATATTTTTCCCATCCGCTCCTGGCTCTTTGTATTGGCATATCTACGTAATCTTCCCATTTTTATCCCGCTTTTTCAATCTTTTTGGTTTCTTTAAAAATCGATTCCCACGCTTGCATGAACGAAATTATAAAATTAAAACATTGTATTAAATAGTTTATAGGATTTCATCTGTTTCGTCAACTGCGTAAAATGCTATTGTTTTCTGAAATTGTATGTTTTTTAATATGGTCATGAGCAGAAGTTATGCAAGGAGACAAGAGAATTTGATCTTATTTTATTTTAGAATTATAGTATATAATATATTATTGAAATAACTCCTGCAGCAAAGAAAGGCATGCCATGACAGAAATTCGTGATAAGCAGCAAGTCGGCGGGGAACAGGAAAAAGAGCAGGGGTGGTTTCACCTTGATATCCATCCCCAGGTATTTTTTATATCCGCGGCATTGATCGTCTTTTTCGTTGTCACCACCATTGTCTTTCAGCAATACGTGGGCGATATTTTCGAGCAGATGCAGAATGCGATATCAGATTACGCCGGCTGGCTGTTTATATGGACGGTCAACATAGTGCTGGTTTTTATCCTGGTGCTGCTGGCCGGAAGATTCGGAGACATTCGTCTGGGAGGACCGGACGCCCGCCCGGAATTTTCCACCCCTGGCTGGTTTGCAATGCTTTTTTCGGCCGGCATGGGGATCGGGTTGCTTTTCTACGGAGTGGCGGAACCAATGTTTCACTACGTTGCCAATCCCCTGACTGAGCCCGGCACTACGGAGGCGGCCAGAAAGGCCATGGATATAACCTTTCTGCACTGGGGCCTGCATCCATGGGCGATTTATAGCATGGTAGGACTTTCCCTGGCCTTTTTTTCCTTTAACAGGGGGCTGCCTCTGTCGATTCGAACGGCATTTTACCCGCTTTTCGGCGACCGCATATACGGCTGGGCCGGCAACATCATCGATATCCTGGCCACGGTGGCAACGCTTTTCGGGGTGGCCACCTCCCTGGGGCTCGGAGTTCAGCAAGTCAACGCCGGACTCGATTACCTTCTGGGCATAGGCCAATCCCCGACCATACAGGTTATTCTTATAGGATGTATCACCGCCGTGGCGACATGGTCGGTGATCAAGGGCCTGGACAAGGGCATCCGCCGCTTAAGCGAAATCAACATCGGCTTTGCCGCACTTCTGGCCTTGTTCGTTATGCTGGTGGGCCCCACCCTGTTCGTCATGGATGCACTGCTGGAAAACATAGGCTACTATATCCAGCATCTGCCGCAATTGAGCACCTGGAACGAAACCTATGAACATACCCAGTGGCAGCAGGGCTGGACCATTTTCTACTGGTCGTGGTGGATCGCCTGGTCGCCTTTTGTGGGAATGTTCATCGCCAGGGTCTCCTACGGCCGATCTATCAGGCAATTCATTCTGGGCGTGCTTCTTGTACCCACGATGGTGACTTTTTTATGGCTTACCATTTTCGGCAACACCGCCCTGTTTATCGAAATGTTCGGTGCAGGAGGCATTGCACGGTCAGTCCAGGAAAACATTCCTGTCTCCCTGTTCGTGTTGCTGGAAAATTTTCCGCTATCTGTTGTAACATCCAGCCTGGCTATAATAGTCATCACAACCTTTTTTGTAACCTCTTCGGACTCGGGGTCCATGGTCATAGACATCATCACCTCGGGAGGCAACCCCAATCCTCCGGTGCTCTCAAGGCTGTTCTGGGCGATTCTGGAAGGCGTTGTGGCCGCTTCTCTGCTGGTCGGCGGCGGCCTGGTGGCCCTGCAAACAGCCACAATTATTACGGGGCTGCCGTTTGCCCTGGTTTTGCTGGGAATGTGCCTTGCTCTGTACCGGGGCCTATCCGAGTACGCAGCTCCCAGTGAAATCACTGTCGGCGCCAGGGAAACCAGGCAATTTAAAATCAAAACCAAGCCGCCGCTTGACAAGACATTCGGACGCAGGCGACTATGGTAAACAATCCGGAAAAACCTCATCTATTATGAGCAAGGAGGAAAAAAAGAATGAAACACGCACCCCGTCTTGCACTTATTCTTACCGCCTCCGTGATCTGCCTGCTAGGCCTGTTCGCAGCAGCCGGAAACGGGGCGGAAAAAAATTCCGGGTACATCCGGATTGTCCATACTGACTGGTCGTCATCAATTGCCACTGCGAACCTCGTAAAGGCGGTTTTTGAACAAAAGCTTGGCATCAGATGTCATCTCAAAGAAACAGATGCGGGCAGTATGTGGGAGGAAGTTGCAGAAAAAAAAGCTGACGCCATGGTTTCCGCCTGGCTTCCTGATACTCAGGCCCACTATTATAAAAAGTTCAAAGACAGGGTAGTCAATCTGGGCCCCAACCTTGAAGGGACAAAAACCGGGCTGGTGGTTCCGAATATCACCTTGGGCCGCCTGACCGCGGGCACCGGAATCCGCAACAGGCCGTATATAACCGTGGATTCAATAGCGGAATTAAAAGAGAATGCTGAAAAATTTAATCACCGGATCATCGGCATTGATCCGAAAGCGGGCATCATGAGAAATACCCGCCGGGCAATGGAGGCTTACGGACTCGAGAATGATTTCCGCCTGGTGGAGGGCACCGAAGTCTCCATGGTGGCCGAACTTTCAAACGCAATCAGGCACCAGAAATGGATCGTGGTCACCGGGTGGCTGCCGCACTGGATGTTTGCCCGGTGGGAACTAAAATTCCTGGATGACCCCGAGGCGATATTCGGCGGCAAAGGCCATATTGCCACAATAGCGCGCCGGGGGCTGGAAAAGGAGATGCCCGCGGCATATCGTTTTCTGGACAATTTTTACTGGCAGCCCGAAGACATCGGACAACTAATGCTTTGGATCCGGGAAGACCAGGGACGCTATCCATACGAAAAAGCACTCAGATGGATCCGTCACCATCCGGAAAGGGTCGATGAATGGATCGAATAACAAAAGAATAAAGGACCTGTTATGCTCCAGAATATATACTTTCAGTACAAGGGCGCCGCCATGATGCTGTTTAAAAAAGAAGGCGAGCAAGTGGCCTTCAGGGGAACCGCCTTTCTGATACATCCCAGGGGCTATCTGTTGACAGCCGCCCATCTTATTATCGGAATTACGGATCTAATGGCGGTTCCGATGGAAGAACACCCCGGTTTTGCTCCTGTACGGGAGGAAACAGTCGCCCCAATACCTCTCGAGATACGGCAAATCGACAGGGAACGAGATCTTGCCCTGCTTAAATTCGGACAGGAAGTCGAGGTCTCAATGCCGGATCATGTCATGGGCATTCCCGAAGAGGTTCCCATCGGCAATTCAGTAGCCTGTCTGGGCTACCCATTCGGATATTATCACATTTACACCCAGTTAATAAAACAGGCTGCGGTCGCCGGCAAAATTCTGAGTAAAAACCAAACCCGGATTTTTCTTTTTGATACCCTGATTCATGACGGCTCCATCGGAGCTCCTCTTGTCAACCTGTACGACGGCCGGATCATCGGAGTGGTAGGCGGCAGGTTCTTGCCTCAGGATCTGATGCCCGAGCACTTGCGGCAAAGCGCCGAGGCCCCCATCAAAACCGACATTTCATATGCGGTTTCCATTGAGCACGCAGCGCGGTTAATGGAAAAAGAGACTCTTGCCCTTATATGACCCCATAGAAGACAATTTAAGTTATGCATGAACTGCCGGTAACCGAAAGTATCTTAAACATCGTGCTAAAACACGCTGAAAAAAACCGGGTCAGCCGGGTAGTATCCATTACCCTGCATATCGGAGAATTAAGCGATCTGGAAGACAGGTGGCTCCAGCACTACTTCGACTATCTGAGCAGACAGACGCTTGCCGGCGGGGCAAAACTCAGAATTGAAAGGCTCCCTATCGTTCTTAAATGCAGAAACTGCGATCAGACAATGCATATCACCAGGAAAGATCTCGGGGCAATCGAGTGCCCGAACTGCGCCGGCATCGGCGATTTTTCCCTTGTCTCCGGGAGGCAATACTATATCAAGGATATGGAGGCTGTATAAATGGAGGGAATTAAGCTCTTTGAGGTAAGAGAAGACATACTTTCGGACAACGACGCCGCGGCTCAGCAATTGCGCGACAAGCTCCGGAGGGACAAAACCTTTGTAATAAACCTTATGTCCTCGCCCGGGGCGGGCAAGACAAGTTTGCTGCTTAAAACAGCGGCCGCCATCGGAGGTGATCTTAAAATCGGAGTAATCGAAGCGGACATCGATTCCACGGTGGATGCCGAAAAGATCCGAAACGCAGGGATTGAGGCTGTCCAGCTGCGCACAGGCGGATTCTGCCACCTGGATGCCGCAATGGTCAAAACCGGACTCGAAGGCATAGGGTCGCAGAATTTCGACCTGATCTTTATAGAAAACGTCGGCAACCTTGTCTGCCCTGCAGAGTTTGACACCGGCGCCATAAGAAACGCAATGATATTAAGCGTGCCCGAAGGCGACGACAAGCCCATGAAATACCCCCTGATGTTTAGCATATCCGATGTACTTGTAATCAATAAAATAGACATGATGGAGCTTGCGGATTTCGAGACCACGGTTTTAAGACAGCGGGCCGCCGAATTAAACCCTGACATCTCGGTATTTGAGGTTTCCGCCAAAACCGGTGAAGGTATCCACGGATGGACAGACTGGATCAAAAAGGAAATAAAGGATTTTTCTTGACAATTCGGGCAGGTATCTTTTATCTTATAACAGTGTTCAGGTAAGTTGTATTTCAAAATACTCCGAGCAGCCGGGCAATGATGCAGGAAGAAGACAACGAAGAACAAGAACCGGAAGACGAATTCGAAGTAAGCCTCGAATTCAATGAAAAAAACGGTTCAGAAAAAAGTTTGATGGCCGCGGTAGACGACCTCAGAGCACAGATGCGTTCACTGGCAGGCGAATTTGAAACCAAACTCAAGTACGATGAGCACAAAAACCGTATAATTGACGGACTGCACCAGGAACTGCAGGAATACCGCGAGGGTCTTATAAAGAAACATTTCCACTCCATGATAACCGATGCCATTAAGATCATTGACGATATCAGGAAATTTAAGGCTCATTACGAAGACGACCCCCCAAGCGAAGAAACTCTGCCGAGCCTGCTGGGCTTTCTCGAAGACATTGCCTCGGACATAGAGGATCTTTTTTCCTGGCAAGGCGTCACGCCGTTTACATGCAATACCGAACATTTTGACAATGCCCGTCAGCGCGTGGTCAAAAAAGTAGAAACACATGATCCGGAAATGGACAAAAAGGTCGCCGGCAGCTTGCGGCCGGGCTATGAATGGGAGGGCAAAGTGCTCCGGCCGGAGATGGTAGCCGTATATGTATATATCAATGCAACAGGCAAAGAGGGCAATACATACTGATGAACAATAAAATCAAACGTATATACGGCATTGATCTGGGAACCACCTATTCCTCAATTTCTTATGTGGATGAATACGGCAAAGCGGTTATTATACCCAATGCGGAAAACGAAAGGGTCACCCCGTCGGTTGTTTTCTTTGATGAAAACAATATCGTGGTCGGAGAGGTGGCCAAGGAAAGCGCCAAGCTGTATCCCAACGAGGTGGTCAGTTTTATCAAGCGCTCTATGGGAGAACCAAATTTCATTTTCGAGTACGGCTCGGAACATTACCGGCCTGAAGAAATCTCGTCCTACATATTAAAAAAACTGGCCCAGGATGCGGGACAATATCTTTCAGAAGAAATTACGGACGTGGTGATTACGTGCCCCGCCTATTTCGGAATCAACGAGCGCGAGGCCACACGCAAAGCCGGAGAAATCGCGGGTTTTAACGTACGCCAGATTATAAACGAGCCCACCGCAGCTGCTATCGCCTATGGATCTTTAGACACCTCCAGTGAAAAGGTAGTGCTTGTATACGACCTGGGAGGCGGCACCTTTGACGTCACCATGATCGATATCCGCGCGGACTCGGTGGAGGTAATCTGTACCGGAGGCGACCACAACCTGGGCGGCAAGGACTGGGACGACCGGATAGTTGCCTATCTGGTGGAAAAATTCCAGGAAGAAACCGGAATAAAAGAAGATATTTTAGACGATCCCGACACGTGGCAGGATCTGCAGCTTTCGGCTGAAAAAGCCAAAAAAATCCTCAGCCAGCGCCCCAAAACCCCTGTCTCCGTAACCCACGGAGGCAACCGGGTGAAGATGATCCTCGAGCGTGAAAAATTCGAGGAACTCACCGAAGATCTTTTGGAGCGGACGGTGGATTTTACCAGCGAAATGCTTGGGGCCGCCCGGGGCAAAGGCTATGAAGGTTTCGACGAAATCATCCTGGTGGGAGGAGCCACCCGCATGCCCCAGGTGGCAAAACGCATTGAAAAAGAATTCTCCATAGCGCCCAAGGTTTTTGATCCGGACGAGGCCGTAGCCAAGGGCGCGGCCATCTACGGCTGGAAACTGGCCTTAAACGACGATTTGGTACGCCGGATTTCGGAAAAAACCAAGAAGGAAATCGACCGCCCTGAAAATCTTTCGGAAATGATCAAAAAAAGCGAGATCTCTGCCGATGATTTCAAAAAAGCGGCCCAGGAACTCGCTGACGATACCGGCTATACTCTGCCCTCTGTTGAAAATGCCATGCTGCGGGTCAAAAATGTCACCAGCAAGAGCTTCGGAGTAGTGGCCCATAACCCCACCGACGAAGAAATCGTTTTCAATGTGGTGCTGCGCAATACAGCAGTGCCTGTCAATGCAAAAAAAAAGTTCTACACCGCAGTGGAAAATCAGAAAACTGTATTAATACGAATAATGGAAAGCGAGACCAGCGATATCGAGATCCCTATAGAAAACGCGGAGGAAATCAAGACCGCGATTCTGCACCTGCCCCCCAACCTGCCGGCTGACCTGCCAATTGAAATCACCTTTGATTTAAACGGCGAAGGTCAGCTCCACATAACCGCGGTGGAAACCAGCGAATTCAGACAGGTGCAGGTGGTAGTGGATACCGCCTCTGTCATCGGCGGAGAAGAACTGGAAAAAGCCAAGGAAAGATCCCAGACTCTGGTGGTACATTGATCACCTAAAATATGGAACGCGAAAATTTCTACATACTCCTGGAACTTGCCTACGATCCGCCCGAGACTGATCCTGAAGTCATTGAAAAGGCCATTTCCAAAAAACAAACCGAGTGGAGCAGACTGCGCAATCATCCCACCAAGGGGCTGCACGCACAAAAATGCATCAATATGATCCCGGAAATCCGACGGGTAATGAAAGACGAGGCCCTGCGCGCCAAAGAAGCCGAAGCCGCCCGTGAACTAATGGCAAAAAACAAGGAAAGCAAATATCCTGAGATAGACCGGCACATAGACATACTCATGGGCAAGGGGCATATCACCAAGGAAGAAAAGGCCAGACTTGCCACTGTACACGGACTTGCGGAAAACGAAATCCAAAACCGGATCAATGCCAAAAAATACGAAAAATATCACCGCATTGACCAGCAAATCACCCTCAGAATGGCCAAAGGCTATCTTACAGAATCCGAGGTGGAAAAAATTGCCAAACGCAATTCCGCCAAAATTGAAGAAGTCCGGCAACGAGTCCGCTGTCCCGTAGTAAAGACAGACAAAGCCCCTGAAGTATCCGTTCCCAGGCAACTGGACCGATCGATTGAAAAAACCATTCACGAGAACCTGAAGCTATTAAACAAGTCCTCATTATACGAGTTTCTGGGTCTGCCGGAAAGCGCGGATCTAAAGACCCTGCAGGAAACAGCGGCGCGCAAGAAAAAGGAGCTGGCCCAGAGCAGCAAAAAAGATGCGGTTGCCACCGCCGCCAACACCCTGGTCGGACAGTGCGTCACGATATTTAAATCAGAGCAGAACCGTATCTCTTATGACATAAGTCTGGCCGGGGCAAAGCTTGCAGCTCTGGATTCGGATATCAACATTGCCGGCATCAACGGCAAGCTGCGCCCGGAATACTTCGAAATCCTGGTAAACAAGGCCATGGATTTCGGCATGGAAAAAGAAGAGGCCCGACTGTATATAACAGATTACTGTCGCCGGAAAAAATTGAGCATTGAAATGCCGCCGGACAAACGGCGCAAATATATTATAGCCTCGGCAGCGGCAGCCGGCATTGTTGTCATAATAGCTGTGGCAGGCGCCTTTTTTTATGCGCAACACCGCAGTCAAACCAGGGAAGCCGAGTTTGCCAAAATCATGGAACAGGTAAAAAACACCGAGCAGCCGCAGGCAAAAATTCAGCTTTTAAAAACCTTCATAGGCAAGCACGGTACAGATGACAACTACCGGCAATACATCGAAAAAGCCGGAAATCGCCTAACCGAAATAAAAGAAACCATTGCGGAAAAAAATTACGAAAACGTGAGGGCATCGATAGGGCAATTGAGCGGCCAGGGCAATTACCGGCAGGCCATAGCCGAATACCGGCGCTATCTTGAAAAAGACCCGCCTGAGAAATATGCAAAAAAAGCTGAGGCAGGGATAAAAAGATTAAAACAACAGCTCGAATCCAGGGACTTCAAACGGCTCGAACAGGTGATGATCAACGGCACCCCGCCCGAAAAAATCGGGGCGATCACCGATTACATGAACGCCCATCCAAAAGGCGAACACACAAAAGATGTGGAAAAGATGTGCTCTGAAGTAAACGGAGAATACTATATTTATATTACAAACAAACTCGAAGCCTGCGAAAAGGAAAAGGAATGGGAACAGTGCGCAAAGCTGTGCCAAAATTACATAAGCCTGTATGACAACAGCTACGCAGACAAGCTCCGGGACCGGCTGGAGGGTTACAGGGAAAAAATAAAACAGAGAAAAAAGCTTGAGGCGCTGCGCAGCAAAGCCGAAAACTTCGGCACCGACTATGAGGCAGCAATAGAAATGTATAAGGACTATCTTGCCGCTTATCCCCGGAGCCCCCTTACAGAACCGATCCAGAAAGAGATCAGGGGGCTGCGGCAAAAAAAACGGCAAAAAACCATTAAAGAAGCCAGCCAAAGATTCCGAAGCCTGCTTGGAAAAAATCCCGACAGATACGTGGAAAAAACCGCCGGAGTGGTGCTGGACAAAAAAACCGGTCTTATGTGGCAACTTTTGGATACCGGCCTGACCCGGCCGGAAGAATGCTTTACCTATGAAAAAGCCAGGCAATATGCAGAAAAACTTTCCACCGGAGGATATTCAGACTGGCGGCTTCCCTCGCCGGAAGAGCTGACCGGAATTTATAAGACCAAACCTCATTTCCCGGCCATGGACAAAAAATGGTACTGGACCTCGGATAGCTATTCCAGCTACTCGGACTCCATGCAAAAACGCAAAATGGTCAGTACTGTGGACAACACCCCTTCAGAACGGCCGATGATTGAACGCAGAGACTCCAGGGAATGCGGAACGGTTCGGGCGGTCAGGGATTAATGAAAACAAATACACACAGCCCCGATGTCTCAAGTTCTTATTATATTACCTGTCCCCGCAAAAAAGGGCGGCCCAAAAAACACGTAGATGTTTGCCGCAAATGCCGCCGCAACACGAGGTGCAAGACATATCAGGACCATATCCAGCCCGGCCTTTTTCCCGGATGGTAATCTATAAACGCGGGTATTCGGCATGCAGCAAAAAATTGCGCCATACGAAACCAGGCTTTACAAAAACGGACTGGCTGCTCCGGGTACGGCGGTTTTCGGAACATTCGAAAAAGCCTTGGAATGGAACAGCAGCACGCCTGCCTGCGAAGTGCTAAAACCATTATTCAGCGCCTTCAAGGCCGGCGCAATCCTGTACGCACAGACTGCCGAGCCATACGCTGCTGCACTTAACTATCTGGCGCAAACCTGCCCGGACTGCGTAATCCGCCCCCGGGACTCTGAAACCCGGATGTTCCTTCATGATCTGCCGGTAGCTGAAGGTTTTGACACCGAATCTCTTAGCAGGGCTTTAAAAAAAAGAAACTGTACGATTGTCAAGGGCCGGGGCGTGGTTGCCTGCGGCAGGGACGCAGGGGAAGCTTATGTGAATTTCTCTGCGGCCTGCTTTTCGGGTTTTGTTAAGTTTTTTTCAGACACCCTGCAGGCAAGCCGCACAGGAGATATAGGAAAACCCCGGGCCAAAGCGTTTTCAACGGCATGCAAACACCTGCCACCCCCCTCGGTTTACGAGGGTGGACTGAAAAACGGCCCGTTTAAAACAAAAGACCAGGCGCACAAGGCTATAATCGAGGCGGGAAAAGAGATTGTCAGCAGGGGGCTTGTAAATGCCTGTTTCGGAAATATCTCCTACCGAATCGGAAACACCCTCTATATTACAGCCTCAGGCAGCTTTTTAGATGAACTTGAAGATGAGGTGCTCGAAGCGAACATTAAAGACGGTTCCTGTATGAACGGCAAGCCCTCGTCAGAACTACCGGCCCATCTGGAAATTGCCGCATCAACGGATTTCAGGGCCGTGCTCCACGGCCATCCTCTGTTTTCGGTTATCATGTCCATGGACTGCAGGCAGGGAAACTGCCAACATCAGGGAAGTTGCCACCTGGACTGCCCGGTGCAAAGGGAGATAAGCGCCATCCCGATTGTCCCGGGTGAGACCGGCGGAGGGCCTTACGGACTCTGCAACACCGTGCCGCCCGCAGTAAAAAAAAGCAAAGCTGCCATTGTATACGGACACGGAGTATTTACCTGCGCATCAGAAGACTTCGGCAACGCCCTGGGAAGGATGGCAACCATAGAACGTATCTGCCGCAAAATCTATTTCGAGCGCCTAGATCCGTCCGCCGCTCCAGCGGAGCTTGGCCTTTAAGATATCAAAATAGTTGTATCCCGGCAGCTTGATGAGATTTAACGGAACCCCGCTTTTTTCAATTATAATCTCATCGGATGAATCGAGTTCCACGCCCTGCTGTCCGTCAAATGTTGCCACGATATCAGAGGCTTTTTCTCCCAGGCGGATTTTGATCCGCGAGCTGCTGGGGACCACAAGGACGCGGTTGGTCAGGGTAAAAGGACATATGGGAGTTACCAGAAAACCCTCCACCGCCGGATGCACCACAGGCCCGCCCGCCGCCAGGGAATAGGCGGTGGAACCGGTGGGTGTTGCCATGATCAGACCGTCGCTGCGGTAGGTGGTCAGGTAATGATCGTCTATATAGGTTTCAATATTGGCAAGCCTTGCAAGGGCCCCCTTGTTTATCACAACGTCGTTTACCACTGTTTCACGCAGATACGGCTCTTTGCTCCGGATAATCCTGATCTGGAGGCGGTCGCGGGATTCAATGCTAAACTCGCCGTTAATTACGGCCTCTGCAGCCGAAAAAAGGGCGTCTTCGGAAATTTCAGCAAGAAAACCTATATCTCCGAACTTCACGCCGATCATGGGTATACCCGCATCTCCGATCCAGCGCGAGGCGCTTAAAAAAGTCCCGTCTCCTCCCAGGACAAACACGCAGCCAATACCCCCGGCATCCACTTCGGGGTCCCTGTCCTCACATCTTCCGAGCTGCTGCTGGAAGGATTCCCGGCGAACCACTCCTATACCCCTGGAGCGAAGCCAGGCCGCCAGTGCATCAGCTTTTTCCTGCGCCGCTTTATCCTGTTTTACGAATAATCCGATCCGTTCCACGGTATCCCCGCTGCTTTCCCGTTAAATAATCTGCCTGTTACTGTATATGAGACATACTAGTTTCACGGAAACCGGGCAAGGATTTTTCCGTGCCTCACTGCAGAAGTTTCCATAAGGCCTTTCTTGACATTTTGGCTTTGCCTTTGTAATTTTTTTATTTGAGGGTTTCTTTTTCAACGATTACTTTGATAAGTAACAGTTTGTTGCAAACTTTACACTAAAAGGATGAAACAATGGAGAATCAAGAACTTATTCAAATGCTAAACAAGGATCTTGCAGACGAACATGCGGCAATACTGCGCTATCTGACCCACAGCTACCTGGAAGGCGAAGATACCCCGATCGGGGCGAAGCTGCTTTCCCGCTGCAGAGAAGAAATGTGGCACATGCACTGGCTTGGTATGATCATAGGAACGCTTGGCGGAGAGCCTGACATGGAACCCGCGGAATATCCCTATGATCCCACAAACCGGGCCACCATTTTAAAATCCTACGTGGATTACGAAAAAAACCTGGTCCTTCACTATGAACATGAAGCCGAAAATGTCAATGATCCGCATATCAAGAGGGTACTTTTAAGAGAAGCGTGGGAATCTGAAATGCATGCCGAAAAATTTCAGAAAATGCGCGACAAACTGTCTCCCGAACAAGCCGCCGGACTGCCGGGTGAGGAAAACGAGCTGTCAGATGAGCTTGCGGGCATGCTCCAGAAAAGCGTGGCCGCAAAATACAATCAGATGCTCCAGACCCTGCGCGACGCATGGGTTCTCCAGGATCACGGCCTGGATGCCTGGCAGCGGATGGATTTTTCCATGACCAAAATGAAGCAACTGGCACACAGTTCCGAACCTGTTGCAGAAAACGGCATTGAACCGAACCTTATCCCCGGAGTCATACATACCGGCAAATCTTTTGAAGAGGCTGTTGACAAGGCGCTTAACGACTTACAGGACTCGCTTGATCTGCACCTGAAACTTCAATCCAATGAGGAGGCAAAAAAAGACGGCGGCCTGATGTCCAACCTGGATTTAACCACCCGTCAGGAACGCTACGAAGCAGAAGAACTCCACGACCGGCAAAAAAAGCTGAAATAACCGCCGTTTTTATTCCGTTATTCGGGCAGAGTAGAGGGCGGGTCAGCCTGCTCCTACTTAATTTCTGCGATTTATCGAATAATTATGTCAAGAAGCAAAAAGTCCAATGATAACGAGATGCCGCTTGCCGCATAGCGCAGTTAAACTTTAGCCTGTAGAGTTGCAAAAAAGCCGCGGGGCTGGTGGCGGGCCCGCGGCTTTTTCCTTATGATAACTTTATGGGGTTTCTATCGGTACCAGGATAGGGCTATGGAAGAGGTTCCCAGCGTTCTTCCAGACGTTCCATTACCTGGGGCATGGTGGTATACTCCATTTCCTCCATGGGGAGTCGATGCGGTTCGAACGGGCCGTGGCGCCGCATATGGTCTGCAAGCTTGTTGCATTCATGACGGGCAATGTCAAAGCCCGGATCGTCAAACATGTCACGCGGGCCTATCAAATGGCCGCCTGCAAGCTGAAACCCCAGGCAGATCACCCTGGGCGGTCCGTCAAACCGGGATGGATTGGCATCGCGGACCGCCACCGGCATCAACGGGCCGGTATGAGAGCCGCGCATCCAGCCTTCAACGAGCTGGGCATGAGTAAACGGCTCAAGCAGCTCGCCTACTGCAGGGAAAACTCCCTGGGCGCGTGCTACATATACCGGATCGTCTTTTCCCACGTACTTGCCGGCGGTCAGCGCCAGCCGCTCCGTGGAGGTCGATGCCGCAATCTCGCCCTGTTTTGTATATACGGATTTTATCATATACTGGCTTGGCGCTCCGATAAACACCAACAAATCGTAGATTTCCTTAGGAGAATCAAAGATTATGCGCTTATGCCCCTTTACGTCATGGACCTCAAACTTTACTCCGTCGTGAAGGCTTGGAGAAATAACAAGCCCCGCAGTATTGAACGGATCGGCAAAAGCCTTGTATAACGGCATATTCCAGGCTCCTGCGGAGGTCTTGTCCGCAAAAAACACCAGAACAGGTTCTGATTCGCGTTCATTGAATTCCATTTCAGCAAGGCCGGGACCCATTCCGCGGATTGTCCCTGAAAATGCGTCTTTTAAAAGATCCTGGCCGGCTCCGTAAAGCTTGAGATTCTTGGCTGTTTCCGCGCAGGCCTCAAACACATCCCAGGCCAGCTGGTGAATCTCCTTGCTGTCAGCGCCCTGCCGATGGGTCATGACAAGGCCGAGATCATCGCCGCAGGCGGTAACATAATAATCAAGGATCTTTTCCTGGTGTTTGGCGCCTTCAAGACGGTTTCCTGCCTCGTCGAGCAGATCCTGATGAATGGATGAGTGTCCTACAAGCCCGCCTACATCGGCCTTGATTACGCTAAACGTCACTTTGTTATCCATTTTTTTGCCCTCCTTATATATCTTGGGAGTTAGCATATGCAAAATACAACAAAACCTCTTGGGTTGTAATAACTTGATATAAAAGGCGGATATTTAATTTATTGATTTACAATAATCATTTTTCGTCTTGTATCAACCCTTGCTCGAGGACAGAAGACAGAAGGCAGAAGGCAGAAGACAGAGGGCGGGTGAACTGGGATTAAGATGTTTATAGAAGCTCTTCGTTGTAAGGAATAGACAGGATATTTGCCGCATTTTTGCCGAGCAGTTTCCGCCGGGCCGAGGTGGCAAGGCCTGCGGAATCTATGTCCCGGTAATAACGCTGCGGCGGAATAAGAGGATAATCGGTGCCGAAAAGAATCCTGTCCTCTCCTGCCAGCTCCATTGCCAAACTGTATATCCGCGGATTATATAAAAACGGTGAAGCAGCGGTGTCAAAATAGACGTTTGAAAGCACCCCGCCAACCTCCTTTTTCAGCAGGTTATAGAAAAACACCCCTCCGCCCCAGTGGGCGAGAATAATGGTATTGTTACCATAGGTCTTTACCAGGTGATAAATCTGAGCAAGCGTATTATCAGTTTTGCCCGGATACTTATGCCCCACAGGCTCGTTTGTGTGAAACATCACTGGCAGATTCTCCTCCCCGCACTGTTCCATGATCGGTGCTATGCGCCTGACCGCGTCTTCGGTGATGCCACCTTCCTGATAGAGTGCAAGCTCGCCCACTCCTGAAAGACCGGCTTTCAAGCACCTTTGAACCTCATCTTCAGCCCCATTGGTATAGGGATTTACACAGCTAAACCCCACCAGCCTGTTCGGATATCGGCTTACTGATTCCAGGATATAATCATTGTGCCGTTTGCAGGTATCCAAATTCAGCCAGGGAAACCCGAAGACCACAGAAATATCCACTCCCTGCTCATCCATTGCCTGAACAATTTCATCTGAACCGATCATTTTAGATTTCGGATCTCGGTAAAGCAGGGCAAAGGACGGCTCATCGAGGCAATAATTCTCCCGCTTCTCCCGGATGTCACCGGGAAAAAGGTGTGTGTGTATGTCTATTATCATAATGTCTCTGCCCGGCGCGGCCTATCTGTTTTCATATCTGCGCTGGATCTTTGAATCGGTTTTTTCCGGGTGCTTGTCAAGCCGCCGGTGCCTGTTTAAGGCCGCTTCCGCAAGCCGCTCAAGCACGTTGGAAAGGTCCGAATCTTCCCATATCCTTGAAAATGCAGGCACTGCCAGCAGACGGCTGCTTAGCCGATAAGGCGGATTGCTTTGCGGTGCCAGTTGGATGTCGTCGAATTCGACAGCCTCCTCTTCCGGCAGGATTTTTTTAAACAGGGAACCAGCCGTATAGGAAAAAAATTTCTTTACATCCTCGGTAGATTCGGAGTTATTGATCTTCTTTCTAAATTCCGGAAGAATCTTTCGTTCATGCTTGGTAAACGATATCTG
>JAIPDT010000123.1 GCA_021737545.1 Desulfobacteraceae bacterium | reverse complement strand
AGCGACTTTCCCTACGTCCAGATAGAGGGAGACCGTTTTGTGTTTCAAACCGAGCTCCTGTTTGACACCGGATCAGCCGCCCTGCAGCCGAGAGGTAAAAAACATTTAAAAAAGCTGGCGGAAGTTCTAAGAGAAGTATCCAAAGAGATTCCGGATGACATTGACTGGGTGCTTCGAATTGACGGTCATACAGACCGACGCCCCATTCAGACCGAACGTTTTCAGTCCAACTGGGAACTCTCTACAGCCAGGGCGGTCGAAGTGGTGCAGTTTCTGGCTGAACAGGGCATTCCTGAAAATCGAATGGCGGCTGCGGGCTTCGGCCAATTCCACCCCCTGGATCCTGCAGATAACCCGGAGGCTTACAGGCGCAACCGGCGGATAGAAATAAAGCTGACCGCCCGTTAAAAAACGAACAATTTTATACACCTAAAATTTATTGACAGGGGTACTGTATATTAGTAGTAGAAGACGCTGTTTTTCGGGTCGATTTCTTTGGATAAGGGCTATGTGCAAATTTAATTTATGTAGGGAGGAAAAATGGAGAAATCAAAGCAGGAATTGTTGGCTGAAAGAAAAAAGCGGATCGGGGATGCCATCGCGTTGAGAGTACCGGACAGAGTGCCGGTCTGGTTTCAGGACGCAAGCTTTTTCCCTGCCAAGTATACCGGTATTACCTTCAGGGAGGCCATGTATGACGGTGACAAGCTTTTTACCGCATACAAAAAAACATTTATCGATTTTGAGCCGGATTTTTATTTCAATCCGGGCCATGCAATTCATACCCCCGGAGATGCGCTGGATCTTTTGGATTGCAAGCAGGTTTTGCTTCCGGGGGATCGAAATATTCCGGTTAATCATTCTTTCCAGTTTGTTGAGAGTGATTACATGAAAGGTTATGAATATGATGAATTCCTTGAGGATCCCACAGGCTACGCCATATCAAAGTTCATCCCCCGGGTTTTTGGAACCCTTTCTCCGCTTGAATCTATTCCGCCGATAAAAGGGCTTCTTCTGGGATATTTCGGGGCACCGCTGACCGGCTCGATGGTTTCCGATGATCTCATTGATGCCATGGAAAAGTTTTGCAAAGCAGCCCGTATTGTCAGAGCCCATGCGGAAAAGGCCTCAAACTTTATAAGCGACATGGAAAACGAGGGGTTCCCGTTGTCCTGCGGTGCAATTACCCTGGCCCCGTTTGATCTGATTGGCGATACCATGAGGGGGCTGCGGGGGATACTCATGGACATGTTTCGCAGCCCAGATAAGCTTCTTGCTGCTATTGACAGAGTAACACAGCTTATGATTGATCTGGCTGTGGGTCAATGCAAAGCCTCAGGCAATACCGGGGTTTTTATTCCGCTTCATAAAGGTTCCGACGGATTCATGTCAGATGAGCATTTCAGGACATTTTACTGGCCCAGCCTTAAAAAGCTTATTCTTGCACTTATAGATGCCGGGCTGACTCCCTGCCCGTTTTTCGAAGGGGATCACACCACTCGTTTGGAATACTATGCCGAACTGCCAAGAGCAAAGGTGCTCGGGCTTTTTGACCACACCGATTTCAGAAAAGCCAAGGAGATAATAGGAAATACAATGTGCATGTCCGGCTTTATGCCCTTGTCTATTCTGCAGCTCGGAACAGTGGAAGATGTAAAGGCCTATGTCAAGGAATTAATTGATGTTCTGGGAAAGGACGGCGGTTATATAATGGGACCCAGGACAGCCATGGATGAGGCCAACCCCGAGCTGGTAAAAGCGTGGTTTGATTTTACCAAGGAGTATGGACAATACCGGTAACTTTTCAGTTATCAATGCCTTTAAAACAATGCTGTTGCATTAGCGTTTTCGGGCAAAAAATATAACGCATCAAATATTTAAAACAGGAGGGGAGCAATGGATGAGAAAAAAGAAGACAAAACAAAAATGGAAATAACCCGACGGGGTTTTGTAAAAGGCGTTGCAGCTTGTGCCGCAACGGCTGCCATGCCTATTATTACCCCCGGAGTGATCCGTAAATCGTTTGCTGCCAAAAGAGATCGCATTTTAATCGGCGCGCCAAGTCCGATTACCGGCAGTGCGGCTGCTTTTGGAGAACCCAGTAAATGGATGGCCAAGCGGGTCATGAATGAGGTCAACAAAAACGGCGGTATTTATGTTAAAGAAGCCGGCAAGAAACTTCCGATTGAAATTAAAGTCATAGATGTACAAAGCAGCCCCTCAAAGGCTGCGGAAATGGCTGTTTCCCTGATTCAGAGACACGAAGTCGACCTTATGTGTGCTTTTCATTCTCCTCCACACGTAGATCCGGTTACAAGTGTCTGCGAACAATTTGGAATGCCATGCATTGCCATGGATTCGCCCCTGGATTCCTTTATCGCTTCCGGACCTCACAAATGGGCTTTTCAAGCCTTTTGGACGGTATCCGATGATATTCTCCCGTTGTTTACAAAAATGTGGGAGGAAATTCCCACCAACAAGAATGTAGGTATCCTTTTTGTCAATGACCCCGGTGCTGTGCCCTGGCACAAGGCGTTTAACGATTACCTGCCCAAAAAGGGTTTCAATGTTATTGATAAAGGGCTTTTTTCGCCCGGCAATGCCGATTTCAACGGATATATTCAGGCATGGAAAAAAGCCGATGTGGAAATCCTTACCGGCAATCTGGATCCCCCGGACTTCATGAACTGCTGGCGGCAGTGTTATCAGATGGATTTTAAACCCAAAATAGCCACCATTGGACGGGCGATTCTTTTCCCTTCCGTACTGGAAGCTATGGGACAGAAACTGGGAGAGGGCCTTAGCTCCGAAATCTGGTGGAGTCCTTATCATCCCTATAAGTCGTCCTTGACCGGCTATTCGCCAAAAGAGCTTTGTGATGCATGGGTGGCTGAAACCGGTCGGACCTGGACCCAGCCTATTGGGTATGAATATGCGGCTTACGAAACTGCCGTGGATGTATTAAAACGAACACAGAGCCTGGACCGGGAGACTCTTCGTCAGACAATTGCAGCCACGGATCTTGATACCATTGTCGGTCATATTAAATTTAACGACCAGAATTACTGCAATACTCCCGTTGTGGGAGGTCAATGGGTCCCGGGCGAAAAATTCCCCTGGGATTTGCAGATAACCAGCAACTACCGTCATCCGGAAATTCCGGTTACCGGAGAAATGTTTCCTCTGCCGTTATGATTATTTGATTGATTTATCTTTGCTAAAATGTATAGCCCCGGCCGCATAAGACGGTCGGGGCAGAAATAAGAAGAGGTGTTTTTTTTTATGTTCAAGATCATAGGTGAGCTCATCAACTCGACCCGAAAGAATATACAGGCCGCCGTGAAGCATCGCGACAGTGAATATATCCGGGATCTGACTGAAAAACAGATTGCTGCAGGCGCACACTGGATTGACGTAAACGGGGGCGCCCGTTACGGACATGAGCAGGAGGATATGGCCTGGCTGCTGGATGTGGTTCAGGAAATCTCCAAAGAGACACCTCTTAGTTTGGACAGCAATGCCCCGGCGTGCACACCACATGCGGCGCCTCTAATATTTCATACGGCATGCCGCAGCGAAGAGTTCTTAACCGGTATTTTATTGCCATGCTGATCGGATACGGTCTGGACTGCGCCATCACTGACCCGCTGGATGAAAAGATGATCGAGGCTATACTGACTGCGCAATGCCTTGCGGGTCACGATCGCTTCTGCCTTTCCTATATTCAAGCCGTGCAAGAGGAAAAAATCAAGGCCTAAAGTTTTACGTATTTTTACGTAAGGGACAAAGGACATTTCCCCACAAGGGTGCTGTATTCTTTTTTAAGCAGGCTTCAGACAAAGTGAGAGCAGGGATGAAGTTTGAGATTTCAGTTTTACCGCATAACGACTTAATTACCGGCCGGAATGGCAAAAATTTGCTGAGAGTCTTACAGGCGAATAATTATGATATCCCTTCTTACTGCGGGGGAAGGGGACAATGCGGGAAGTGCAGGGTGTTTATAATTAAGGGGGCTCCGGAAGTTACGGATGAAGAGAAAAACCTTTTAGAACCTTCAGAAATTAAACAAGGGACAAGACTGGCTTGCTGTCATTTCCTGGAAGGGGATCTGGAAATAAAGCTTCCGGAAGAAGTAAAAATGGAGGTCCTGACAGAGGGGCTTTCTGTGAGCATAAATTTAGAGCCCCGGCTAAGAGTGGAGCAAATAGATATAGATCTTCCTTCTCTGGATGATCAGACCGATTATCTAGAACGTATCAAGCGCGCAAGCAGGGCTGAAACAATTAACCCCGCGCTGTTGTCCGGCCTGGAGGCTTTGGCAAAAAAGGGCGGCCTTGATTTGATTTTGGATAAAACCAGGATCGCAGATATCAGAGAGCGTAAAAGCGCCCGGACAATTTATGGAATCGCCATAGATATCGGAACAACAACGATTGCCATGTATCTGCTCGATATCGTTGAAGGCAAAGAACTGGGTGTTTATTCCCTGACCAACCCGCAGTATGTGTTCGGCGCAGATGTAATTTCCAGAATCAACTATACCACCAGAAATGAAAACGGAGTAAAAAAACTTCAAAATAAGTTACTTAAAGAATTAAACAATGGAATTGATACAATCTTAAAAGAAAACAAGGTAGATCGGGATGCGCTTTATCAAATAAGCATAGCGGGCAACACGGTTATGCTTCATACCCTTTTAGGTATCAGCGCCAGGACTATTGCAATTTCTCCTTATATTCCTGTTTTTACAGATGAAATTTCCTTGGAGCCTCAGGAAATCGGAATTGATATGAATCCTTGCGGCATTGTTCAATTGATGCCCTCCTTTTCCGCTTTTATCGGGGCGGATATTTTAGGCGACATGCTGGTAGCAGAGCTTGACAGTCAGCAATGGAACCTATTAATTGATTTCGGGACCAATGGCGAAATCGTTTTGGGAAAAGGGGGGAAGATCTATGCCTGTTCCGCTGCTGCGGGGCCTGCATTTGAAGGTGCAAAAATAAAATGCGGTCTTGCGGGAGTTCCGGGTGCCATTTCCGGCTATAATAGCCAGGGATATCAGACAATTGGAAATAAAAGGCCCGCCGGTATCTGCGGGCCGGGCCTGCCTGAAATTATTTTGATGCTTTTGAATGAAGGGTATATTGATAAGACAGGGGTTTTTAAGGATTTTAAAGATCTTTCGCACGAACAAAGCCGAAAATTGCTGTCCCTGGAAAACCAGAAAGCTTTCCTGGTAGCATCTGGTCCGGATACTTCCACCGGGCGGGATATTGTGCTGACCCAGAAAGATATCCGTGAATTTCAGTTGGCCAAGTCTGCGATCGCCGTTGGGATCCGGTTTTTGATCGAAGAGGCGGGTATTGAGAATAACCGGATTGAAAATGTTTATTTGGCCGGGGGATTTGGAAATTTTATTAACGCCGGGGCTTCCTGTCGGATTGGTTTAATCCCGGCTGTTCTGGAGGATCGCATTATTCGCATCGGCAATGGTGCCGGTCAGGGAGCCAAGGTTTATCTTTTGGATAATGATCAAAGCAAGCGGGCTAATGAGCTCAGAAGAAAGATGAGCTACCTTGAACTTGCAAAAATGAAAGACTTCCATAGCTATTTTATGAAAAACTTGAATTTTCAACCAGTAAAATCCGATTGATCGGAAAAATCCCACTCCTTTTCACCTCAGCCAGCCATATGTTATTTTAACATTAAAAATACGGTCTCAGCAAAAATATAATTAACAACTTTTACCTTACAAAAGTGCGAAATGTAAGATACAATTTGCATATAAAGTATGTCTGATGTCAAGGGCTGCCCCCGCCGCTCATGTTTTTTTTGTGGGGGAGCCCTGGTAGAATATCTTGACATTTATATCTTGACATTTATACTTTGACATTTATATTTCAGCTTGCAATACACCTCGTGATAATTCAATATTTCACGATGTTTTATTTCAATATAATCACATGATATGGAGGTATTAGATATGGGAAAGAAAGTATTCGTTGACTTGACTCATCCATTCAGTGCCGAGATTCCTCGTTGGCCTTATTTCGCGAAGCCGGTCATTGATTCGATGCACACCATGGCAAAGGGCGGCGTCCTCACCCAGAGGGTTGATTGTGTTCAGCACACAGGCACTCATGCCGACGCACCTCGTCACGTAATGGAACGCGAATTCGACGGCAGAAGGGCTCGTTATACCCACGAAATGCCTGTCGATGCATACACCGGTGATGCAGTCTGTCTTGAAATCAATGTCCCCAGCTGGGGCCTGATCCTGCCCGAGCATCTGGAGGATGCCTGCAAGAGGGCGAACATAAAGCCGGAAGAGCTTAAGGACATGGTTGTCTGCCTGAATACCGGCATGCATCGCAAGTTCGACGACTCCAAAGAGTACTATCAATATTCGTGCGGTACCGGCGTTGAAGCTGGCAAGTGGTTCGTAAAGCACCAGGTAAAGTGCGTGGCCATGGACATGCAGGCCTTGGATCATCCGCTTCATACGGCTATGGGCAAAAACGGCCCGCCCCAGATGAATTTGCCCGGAGCTTCTGGAAAGCCTATCACGGAAGAATACGCCGAACTGTACGGTGAAGAGGCGTATGCCGAATTTGAGAAAGAGGCCTACATCAAGCTGCATGGCCAAGAGGCTTATGATGCCAAATTCGGTGATCTCGAAGCGATTGGATGTGAGGGGACCTGGGAACCCTGCCACAAGCAGCTGCTGGGTCACGGCATTGTTGGCGTCGAGAACCTCGGCGGAGAGCTGGACAAGGTGTCCGGCAAGCGCTTCCGGTTCTACTGCTTTCCGATCCGCTGGTACATGGGCGACGGCTCGATGGTCCGTTGCGTAGCCGAGATTGATCATGATGAGCTGAACGACGTTCCAGATAGGACCTACACGTACTGCGGTACGGGATACGGCCCCGCCTGCGAACGATAGTAGGTTAGAAGCGGCCCGATTTCGGTGGTCGCAAAAATTATATGCTGCATTGAAAATGTTTATTTGGCTACCGTCCCCGAATTTTATGGCTGAAGATTTTGTCTTTAGATCCGAAAATGTGAAGCTAGGAGTGGCTTCATCCTCGACGTGCTGAGCCGGGGAATCAGCGACTCAGGCGAGTCCGCCGGATCCGGGGCAGCCCTTTGTGACGGGGAGCATTGAAACCGCGGCAGGCAGAATCCCGATGGTGTCCGGAAAGCCGGATTTTGCAGCCCGGATGGGAACAATAAAGGCACGGCTCGGCATAGGACGGATGAATTACACGGTGGACCCCGGTCTCTATGCTCTGGGAGCACCCGATGGAAACAGCCCGGTGATGGTCACCGCCAATTACAAGCTGAGCTTTGACAGACTCAGATTTGCTTTCGGGAAAAGAAGCGCCTGGATACTTGTGCTTGATACAAAGGGCATAAATGTCTGGTGCGCGGCAGGCAAAGGCACTTTCGGTACTGCGGAGCTGGTCGGCCGAATAAAGTCAAGCGGGGTCGGAAAAATCGTTTCGCACCGCAGGCTTATTCTGCCCCAGCTTTCCGCGCCTGGAGTTGCTGCTCATGAAGTCAGGCGGAACTCCGGGTTCAGAGTCACATACGGCCCGGTAATGGCCGAAGACCTGCCGGCATTCATTGACAGGGGCATGGTCGCAGACCGGGGGATGCGCACAAAGCGTTTTCCGCTCGCAGAACGCGCAGTGCTGATTCCCATGGAATTCATACCCGCGCTTAAATGGATGGCCGTGTTGCTGCCGGTTTTCTTTGTGCTGGGGGGACTGGGTTTTTCCGCCGGATTTCTGCAGGATGCCTTAACCCACGGTCTTCTGGCGGTACTTTTGCTCATCGGAGGACTGCTGGCAGGTTCGGTGATCACACCCCTTTGCCTTCCTTGGCTTCCATGGCGGGCCTTTGCAGCCAAGGGCGCAGCAGCCAGCATAGCAGTCTCGGCAATAATAACAGCGTTTTTTCCGGCAGACTACAAACACCTGTCTTTTTTAATTGAAACCGCAGGCATGTCTTTGATCTCGGTGGCACTTGCCGCTTACCTGGCCATGAACTTCACGGGCGCCTCCACTTATACCTCGCTTTCAGGGGTACGCAGGGAAATGAAAATAGCGGTGCCGGCCCAGATTGCCGCCGCGGTGCTGGGGATTATCCTTTGGGGAGCCGCACGCCTGTTGTAGCAGACGGATTTAACCGGGTTGAATTTTATACCTCAAGTATTATTTTAAAAATGATTCCGGAATTATACGGAGTTTAAATCTCCGGCAAATTATAAAGGAAATGGCAAGAAAGAATGCTGACGTACCTTAAAAATGCAACAACACTTGAACTGGACCCTGAGTTGTGCGCAGGCTGCGGCATATGCACGGAAGTGTGCCCCCGCGGGGTTCTGGCTTTGAAAAACGGGAAAGCAGAAATAACCGACAGGGATGCCTGCATGGAATGTGGTGCATGCGCGCAGAACTGTCCCGCCGCTGCATTGACTGTTGAGGCGGGAGTGGGATGTGCGGCCGCGGTTATCAATTCCGCAATGGGCCGCGGCGGCGACGGTTGCTGCTGCATTGAAGAAACAAACACCAAGGGAGGTCCTTCCTGCGGCCCGGGCTGCTGTTAGCAGTCTTTTTACAGAGTGTCTGCAAATAAATTCTTCGATTGTTTGCAAACTATGCATAACGTTTGAGCTGTGCCGCGAGCTTTGCACGATACAGATCCCAACGAAGCTGCATATTCATCCAAAATCCTCTGTGACATATTGAAAAATTTGGCCAAGCGTAAAGCGGTACTGGGTGTAATACCGCGCCGTCCATTCACAATCTCATTAATTCGTGTCCATCCAGAAATAGCCAATTTGCCCAATTTCTGCGTCAGGCTCAAATTTTAATCCTCAAAATACTTTGAGTATTCCTGCGGTTAAAATTTTCGCCTTCCTTGAACTTGAACAAATTATCTGATTTCTGG
>JAIPDT010000122.1 GCA_021737545.1 Desulfobacteraceae bacterium | reverse complement strand
CGTAGCCTTCAAGCCCGACGATTTTCTTGGGATTATTGGTGATCAGCCGCATTTTCCGGACCCCCAGGTCCGCCAGAACCTGGGCGCCGATGCCGTAATCGCGCAGGTCGGCTTGGAATCCAAGTTTCTCGTTGGCCTCCACCGTATCATACCCCTGATCCTGGAGTACATAGGCTTTGAGCTTGTTTACCAGGCCTATTCCCCGCCCCTCCTGACGGACATATAAAAGCACCCCGTTTCCCTCTTCTTCCATCATTTTCATGGCATTATGCAGCTGCTCTCCGCAGTCGCATCGCTGGGATCCGAATATGTCGCCTGTGAGGCACTCCGAATGCACCCGGACAAGTGCCGGCTTTTCCGGATGGATTTCTCCCTTTACCAGCGCAATGTGCTGGAACTCGTCAACATCATTTTCATAGACCATGACTTTGAAAGTTCCTGCGTGGTTTGTGGGAATGATGGTTTCCACCGCCTTTCGCACAAAGGATTCAGTGCGCATCCGGTACTCGATTAGATCCGCGATTGTGCATATGCCTATGCCGTGTTCTTCACTGAATTTTTCCAGAGAAGGCATCCGGGCCATGGTGCCGTCTTCATCCATTATCTCGCAGATTACTCCCGCGGGTTTCAGGCCCGCCAGTCTGGCCAGATCAACAGAGCCCTCGGTCTGGCCGGTGCGTACGATAACTCCGCCCCTCCGGGAGCGCAGCGGAAATACGTGGCCCGGCATTACCAGATCGTCTGCGGTGGCATCATCGGCGATTGCCGTCTGAATGGTGGTAGCCCTGTCGGCGGCTGAAATACCGGTTGTAACCCCGTGCTTGGCCTCTATGGATACCGTGAAGCCGGTCTCAAATTGTGAGGTGTTTTTCTGTACCATCATGGGAAGATTCAGCTTCTCGATCATTTCCGGTGCCATGGAAAGGCATATCAGCCCTCTGCCGTATTTTGCCATGAAATTGACGGCCTCGGGCGTGATCGCCTCCGCCGCCATGGTCAGGTCTCCTTCGTTTTCCCGGTCTTCATCGTCGACCAGGATAACCATTCTGCCTTCCCGGATTTCTTTTATGGCCTCTTCAATCGTTAGGTGTCCCATTTTATTGCTCCGTTAATCCCTTAAATATAAAATTGGTTAAGCGGGATATATCTGGATTTTTATATCCGGATTTTTAGAGGAAACCGGTTTTCCCCAGAAAATCCATGTCTATTCCCCCTTGGCGGGAGTCTTCGGTGTTTTCGCCTTTTATGAATTTTTCAACGTATTTGCCGATCAGATCGGTTTCGATATTGACCCAATCGCCGGGATTTTTCAACCCGATTGTCGTATTTTCCGCGGTATGCGGTATTATGGCGATTTCAAATCCGCGCGCGCTGCAAGTATTTATAGTCAAGCTGATGCCGTCGACCGCCACGGAACCTTTGGGTATCATGTATCGGCTAAGCTCTTCTGCGACCTCGAACCCAAAGACCAGGGTGCCGCCGAGATCCCTTCTGTATAAAATTTTTGCAGTGCCGTCAATGTGGCCGGATACCAGATGACCGTCGAGTCTGTCAGAAAGGCGCAGGGCCCTTTCAATGTTTATCCGCCGTCCGGCTCGCGCATTTGCAAGGGTGCTTCGGCTGAGGGTCTCCGGCGAGACATCCACTGTAAATTTTTTTCCGGAAATCTCCACCACGGTCAGGCAGGCTCCGTCTATGGCGATACTGTCACCTATTTTCGTGCCGCTTAAGTCGAGCCCGGCCTGAATGGTTATCTTCCGTCCGGTCCCGGCGGGCCGGATATCCGAGATATTTCCCAGGCTTTCTATGATTCCGGTAAACATTTTTCCCTGCATATTCCAATACTTATATTATTAATATCAACCCCGGCAACAGGGGATGTGTAACATAAAATAAATAAAATATCCAAAAATGGCAAAAAATACAAATATGTTTTTAACGAATGTAGCCTTCCACCAGGATATCGTGATCAAAGCGGATAATCCGGATATTTTTAGCCGGTATGGCCGAACCCATCAGTTGCGGACCGGGACCGCTGCAGATCGGAATACCGTCTCCGCCCAAAATTTTGGGCGCATAAAAAAAGCAGATCTTGTCTACAAGCCCGGCCGCAAAGAAGGCTGCCGAGACCCGGCTGCCGCCTTCCACCAAAAGGCTGGTAATTTTCATTTCGCTGAGTTCCTTAATCAGGGCCTCAAGGTCCACGCCGCTGGACGGGGCAGCCAGTCGAAGTACCCGCACCCCTTTTTTTTCAAGACGAGCAGCCTTTTCGGAATCCGCTTTGTCTCCGGCTGCTATAACCGTTTGCGAGCAGGATTCCTGTGTAAGTACCCGGGCGTTTTCTGAAATCGAAAGCCGGCTGTCAAGGATGATCCGCACCGGATCGCGTGTGCGTTGATCTTCCAGGCGGGAGGTCAGGCTGGGGTCGTCTGCCCGGACTGTGTTTATGCCCACCAGAATGGCATCCGTCCAATGGCGCAGGAGGTGAACGTGTCTTCTGGCGGCGGGTCCGGTGACCCATTTTGAGTCCCCGGTTTTTGAGGCGATTTTACCGTCCAGGGTGGCGGCGGACTTGAGTATAACAAAAGGACGGCCGGTGGTGACAAACTTGATGAAAGATTCATTCAGGCGCCTGGCTTCATTTTCACATATTCCGGTTTCCACCTCAATCCCCCTGGAAGCCAGGTATGCTGCGCCGCCTCCTGCGACATCAGGGTTGGGATCCTTCATTGCACATACAACGCGGGAAATTCCGGCTTTCAGGATTGATTCCGTACAGGGCGGAGTGTTTCCATGGTGATTGCAGGGTTCGAGTGTGACGTACATGACCGACCCCCGGGTATTTCCGGCGGCATCTGCGATTGCGTTTACCTCGGCATGGGCGCCGCCCGCCTGCTCGTGCCAGCCTTTGCCAACAATGAGTCCGTCTTTTACGATTACAGCACCCACAGCCGGGTTCGGCGAAGTCCAGCCCAAACCTTTTTCCGCCAACTCAAGGGCGATTTTCATGTAATCCGGGTCCGTGCGCTGCATGAAGGGGGCTACCGGTGATCCAGAAGAGTTTTCAGTTCGGTGACAAAGTCGTGGACGTCCTTGAAATCCCGGTATACCGAAGCAAATCGAACATATGCCACTTTGTCGAGTTCGTGTAGCTTGGTCATAATCTTTTCTCCGATGACTCTGGACGGGATTTCTTTTTCCTCGGCTTCCCGCAGATCTCTTCCAAGCTCCTCGATAAAGCTCTCAATGGCGTTCATGCTTATTTCGCGTTTTTCGCAGGCTTTCTTGAGACCGGAGCGGACTTTTTCACGGCTGAAAATTTCCCGCCTCTTGTCCTTTTTGATTATCATCAGCGGCACTTCCTCTACGGTTTCATATGTGGTAAACCGTCGGGTGCAGCCGAGGCATTCCCGCCTTCTGCGAATGGCGTTGCCTTCCTTGCTTAACCGGGAATCAATGACCCTGTTGTTGTTTTCCCCGCAAAAAGGGCATTTCATCGCGCCCCCCCCTTTACCTGCCGCAGGGCTATGTTCGCCTCCTCGAGCAGAGACATGGACAGCTCGTCGGCATAGCCGTCCTGATAACAGATCTCAGCCATGCCGGCATTGATGAGCATTTTTGTGCAGATGGCGCACGGCAGATTCGTGCAGTAAAGACTTGCGCCCCTTATAGCCACTCCGTGGTAGGCCGCCTGTATGATGGCGTTTTGTTCCGCATGGATTCCGCGGCATAGTTCATGGCGCTGGCCGGATTCCACGTTCATTGTTTTACGCAGACAGCCGACTTGCTCGCAGTGGCGGATACCGGCCGGGGCGCCGTTATAGCCGGTGGCAAGAAGCCGGTGCTCCTTTACGATAATCGCACCCACGGCCCGTCTCAGGCAGGTGGAGCGTCTGGCGACCAGGCAGGCTATATCCATGAAATAGATGTCCCATGACGGACGCTGACCGGTTGAGGTCATGCTGTTTTTTGCCCTTTCATCGTAATGTGCCCGCCGGTCGGTATACGCACGAAAACAGCGGCGGGCCGTTATTCGCTTGCATCAAACAGCGGGAATCCCGCACAGAGCTTTTCCACGTTTTGCCGGGTTTGATTTATGCGGCTATGGTCATCCGGATGTTTTAAAACATCGGCTATATACCGGCCGATTTCCTCCATTTCGGCTTCTTTCATGCCCCGGGTGGTAACCGCCGGGGTGCCTATCCGGATCCCGCTGGTGACAAACGGGCTTTCGGTATCAAAGGGTACAGCATTTTTGTTTACGGTAATTCCCGCCATGCCGAGGGATTCTTCGGCCTTTTTGCCGGTTATTGACAGGTTGCGCAGATCAGCCAGCATCATGTGATTATCCGTTCCCCCGGAAATCAGTTCAACATCGTTTTCATTAAGGACTCCGGCAAGAATTTGCGCATTCTTGATCACCCTTGCCTGGTAATTTATGAAGGCCTGGGTTTTTGCCATTTTAAATGCCACTGCCTTGGCGGCAATCACATGCATGAGAGGCCCGCCCTGGATTCCGGGAAAGATTTCCTTGTTAAGGACCTTGCTGAGATCCGTTTTTGCAAGTATCAGTCCGCCTCTGGGGCCCCTGAGGGTTTTATGGGTGGTGGAGGTGACCACGTCTGCATAAGGCACGGGTGAAGGGTGGTGTCCGGCTGCTATCAGCCCGGCGATATGAGCCATGTCCACCATGAAATAGGCTCCGACCGATTTCGCGATGGCCGAAAACCTCTCAAAGTCTATGCTCCTGGAGTAGGCGCTTGCCCCGGCGATAATCATTTTGGGCCGGTGTTTTTCAGCCAAAGCCGCCACCTGGTCGTAATCAATGAGGCCGGTGTCGCGGTCCACTCCGTAATGGACAAACTTGTAGAATTTTCCGGAAAAGCTGGCCGGAGCCCCGTGTGTCAGATGTCCTCCGTGGGCCAGATCCATTGCAAGTATGGTGTCGCCGAGTTCAAGCATGGCGAAAAAGACCGCCATGTTGGCCTGGGAGCCTGAATGGGGCTGCACATTTGCATATTCTGCATCGAAAAGCTCCCTGGCCCGCTCAATGGCCTTGTTTTCAGCCACATCAACGTATTCGCATCCGCCGTAATAACGCTTGTCAGGATATCCTTCGGCGTACTTGTTGGTCATTACACTGGCCTGGGCGGCCATAACAGCCGGAGCGACAATATTTTCCGAGGCGATCAACTCCAGGGTGCTTTTCTGACGGCCGTATTCCCTGGCAATCGCATCTGCAATATCCGGGTCGATTTTTTCCACAGTGCCAAGCTCCAGGACAATGTCTCTGGCTGTGGCATTTTTATCAGTCAAATCCGTCAATTTCTTTCCTCGCAATTTGGATTTTAAGGGGCCGGGAATGCTGTAAAATGTTTTAACGCATAGTTAGAATTAGCAGAATTTTTCCAGCCGGGTCCTGTGGCGTCCGCCTTCAAACCGGGTGTCGATCCATGTCTCAACGATCTGTTTAGCCAGTTCGGTGCCGATGACCCTGCCTCCCATTACCAGGATATTGGCATCGTTGTGGCGCCGGCTCATGATGGCTGAAAACAGATCGTTGCAAAGCGCCGCGCGTACGCCCGGGAATCGGTTTGCCACCATGGACATTCCGAGGCCGGTGCCGCAGATCAGTATTCCGCGTTCATATTCACCCCTGTCTATCATTCCGGCCACCCGCATGCCGTAGTCCGGGTAATCCACCGACTCCGGGCCGTAAGTGCCGAAATCCTCGATCTCGCGATCCGTACTTAAAAGGTGATTTTTCACGAATTCCTTTAGGTCGTATCCTGCGTGGTCGCATCCGAGAGCAATTGGTCGCATCCGGCTTCCCGTATTTTATGCCTGGGTTTTTTTCTTTATATATTCGATTGCGTCCTGCACTGTTTTAAGCTGTTCGGCTTCCTCATCAGGCACTTCTATATCGAATTCTTCTTCCATGGTCATTATCATTTCCACGATTGCCAGTGAATCCGCCCCCAAATCGTCTATCAGCGAGGCTTTTGGAACTACGTCGCCGGGGTCCGCTTCCAGCTTTTCTGCAATTAGCTTCTTTACCTTGGTCTCGATTTTCATAGCTCCGATTATTCCTCTGTGTCAATGATGCTGCGTCCTCTGTAATGGCCGCATTCCGGGCACGCCCGGTGCGCCATCATGGTCTCGCCGCACTGAGTGCATCGGGTCATACCGGGGGCCTTTGCCTTTTGGTGAGTTCGACGTTTGTCCCGCTTGGATCTGGATACCTTGTGTTTGGGTACCGCCATTTTGAAACTCTCCTAACTATTTGAAATTTATTTTAATTTTAAAAAAACATGTCGAATATATCAATAAAACTATTATGTTAAAATTAATATGATGTCAAGGGATTTCAAAGTGAGTTTTACAATGGCTCTTGATTTTTCAGCAGTGGTGAGTTATTTTTATATATTTTTGAATATGGTTGAAAGGATGTATGAATGGAAACCATTGTTACACGTTTTCCTCCCAGCCCCACGGGATATCTCCATATAGGAGGCGCGCGCACGGCCCTTTTTAATTGGTTGTATGCCCGCGGCCGCGGCGGCAGATTCATTCTGCGTTTCGAGGACACTGATGTGCAGCGTTCCACGCAGCAGTATGTTGATGCGATGACAGACTCACTTCAGTGGCTCGGCATAGACTGGGACGAGGGGCCTTATTTTCAGTCCCGGCGTCTTGATATTTACAGGGAATATATTCAGCGGCTGATAGATTCAGGCAATGCCTATTATTGTACCTGCTCAAAGCAAGAGGTCGATGCCATGCGCCAGGCGGCCGCAAAAGAAGGGGGCAAGCCTGGATACGACGGCACCTGCAGGGAAAAAAAACTGCCGCCCCGGCCCGGCGCTGTTGTCAGGTTCAAATCTCCCCGTGCAGGCAATACGGTGGTAGAGGATAAAATACGGGACAATATCGTTTTCCCCAACGCAGAACTCGATGACTTTATTATCCAGCGGGGCGACGGCATGCCCATATACAATCTGGCGGTGGTGGTCGATGATATCACAATGGGTGTCAATACCATCATCAGGGGAGATGATCACATCAGCAACACCCCCAAGCAGATACTTCTCTACCGGGCACTGGAGGCGCAGGTGCCTGATTTCGGGCATGTTCCGATGGTATTGGGCCATGACAAGGCAAGGCTCAGCAAGCGGCACGGGGCCATGTCTGTGACCGCATACCGGGATATGGGGTATTATCCGGACGCGCTTTTAAATTATCTGGTTCGTCTGGGCTGGTCCCATGGAGATCAGGAATTTTTCACCAGGCAGGAGCTTATTGAAAAGTTTGATCTGGAACATATCGGTCGTTCCGCCGGGGTTTTTAACCAGGAAAAGCTCCTTGCTTTAAATGCCGAGCATATACGGAATGCTTCCGGGCAGGATCTGGCTTCCCACCTGATTCCGTTTTTGCGGAATCTGGGCATAGAAGCAGAAGAGGGGGAGTATTTATACGATGTCATCAAGACATTAAAGCCCCGCAGCAAGACCTTTGTCGAAATGGCCGAAGGTGCGGAATTCTATTTTAAGGCCCCGGAGTCTTACGAGGAAAAGGGGGTTAAAAAATTTTTCAAGCCCGGTTTGATCGAGCCGCTGCGCCGGCTTGTCAAAATTTTGGAAAACACCGAGCCGTTTGAAGAAAAGCAGCTCGAATCCGCTTTCATACAGGTCATGGAAGAGCATAATCTAAAGTTCGGCAAAATCGCTCAGCCCGTGCGCCTGGCACTGTCCGGCAAGACCGTAAGCCCCGGGATATTCGAAATGATAGAAGTACTGGGCCGCGGGGAAACCGTTGCGCGTCTTAACAGAGCTGTTTCGTTTATGGCGCAACAGGTCTCGGCAGAGGCGTGAGCGCGTTTTTAAAAATTGCCTTGACACCGCCGCCTTTTTTGCTATTTTATATAATTACAATTTATTGAGGGTTGGTCTAGTGGCAAGACGACGGGTTCTGGCCCCGTTAACCCAGGTTCGAATCCTGGACCCTCAGCCAGCCAAATACAAGGGATTGCGAAGTGCTCTCGCAATCCCTTTTCTCGATTTTTGAGGATTTATCCCACTGCTGTCCCGTCCCCTCAAAAATAAAAACCCGTGTTATGTAAAGCCTTTTGCCGAAAATTCAATTTAAAAAACCTTGTATGTGCCGCGGGAAGTAAGGAGTCGCTTTGCTGGTCTATCTATCGTGCATTTTGTTCGAGATAGGCGCGGGCTTTTGAATAGATATCCGCGGCACGGCGGGATTGCGGGGGAAGGGTGTTCCGAAGCATTTCAAGATAGCCTTTTTCACGAACCAATTCAAATGTCCGGCGAAAATTCAGATCATAAACCCATCCCATCTGGAGCAGTTTTAAGTCGTTTAATGTTTTGAGGTTTGACATTTGGGCCAGTCGCCCCCGGCAGAGGTTTTCATGAATTTTATCCGAGATGTGCGGGGTATCGGGCAGGTTTAATCCTATAGCGGGATTCCTGGTATTTCCTCCGGTTATATAGTACTCTGTCATTACGCGCCAGATATCCATTTTATCAGCATCCCTGACCATTTTTAAAAAAAAGAGGCAGCGTTCATCTTCTTCGGCCGGGAGTGCGGCTCGGTTATGGTATCTGACCACGCGGGTAATGAGTCCGGCGGTTTCAGGGTCAAATCCGGACAGTATCCCCTCGTTTTGAATGACTGTTACGCCAAGTGCCGCATGATCCTCCGATTGATAATCAGAAAAGGTCCCGTATTGCCGGTATTGTTCGAATCGTCCGATGTCATGCAGTAATGCAGCGGTTCCCGCGATACGCAGTTCATTTTCGCAAAGATTGAGGCTGCGTCCGATATCCATAATGTTTTCGCATACACGCAGGGTGTGATCGCGTTTCAGATCCATGCTTTCCTGAATTATGGGATCATCGGAATCAAAGCGATGCGTGTATGTGTCAAACCATTTTTTGAGACTTGTTACCATGCCGAAAGAGTAAAGGGTAAAACCG
>JAIPDT010000121.1 GCA_021737545.1 Desulfobacteraceae bacterium | reverse complement strand
TTTTACGAATCCATAATGTTTAATCAGAAGAAACTATACCTGCATACTGCCGGAGTGTCAAAAAAATATGAAAGTCAGAGCCAAAGTCACTGCATATAGGCCAAAAACAGCCTGAATATAAATTTTTTTGTTGATTTTACTTGCATTTCGGCAAAAGGAACATTATTTTTTTAAATTTGAAAATTAGCAGAAAGCCGGTTTTCTTTGCCCGGCAAATGCAAGGGGCGGGGAAAATACGAAACCTTGTTAGAGTTGGTTTTAAGAAACTGTAAATTGAAAGATGAGAAAGGAGTTGGGTGATGAGAAAAGCATTATCAATTTTAGTCGCGGCGTTTTTTTTATTGGGATGCTATGCCCCGGTTTTAGCTGCCGAGTTTGATCTGTACGGCAGCGCACGGGTGGGGACGTTCTGGACGGATTATGACTCTGATTATTATGACGATGATCTGGCTGACACGACCCAGTTAAACTATGATCTGCAGGGCAACTCCAGAATCGGTGCCACACTGCAAAGCGGCCCTATCGGCGGAGCTTTTGAATACGGAGCCAGCGGTGGCAACGCCAACATCAGGAAACTGTACGGAACGTTTGATTTTGGTCCCGGCCAGCTTCTTATTGGACAGGACTATACGCCTTTTTCCGTTGGTAACTATATCAGCGGCCAGGTCTATGGTGTGGACAGTGGCATGGGAGAGTTTATGGGTGATCTTGCCCGCGCACCCATGGTCCAGTATTCAGGGGACAGCTTTTCAGTAGCGTTGGTTGAGGTTAATACAGATCTTTTTGAAATATCTAATCAAGTACCAGGGAGTTCCAGTTTGGGAACCGAATACACGCTCCCTAAAATTGAAGCACGTTATCACACAATGTTTAATGACATCGGTTTTAACGTCTCCGGTGTTTTCCAAACATATGATTTGAAGGGCAACCAGACATGGGACGGCGAAACAGTGAATTCATGGGCCGTTGCCGCCACTGCTCGTTTTAACATGCTTGATCCTGTCTACCTGAACGCAGGCGGCTACCTAGGGCAAAATGTCAACAACCTGGGTGTGTTCTATGAAGACAGAATTAAAAGCCGGGCGGAACTTAACGCGGCTTTAGAAGCAATAGAAGATACCACCACTTACAGCCTGCTTTTCGTGGCGGGTACCAATGTTAACGATATAGGCCTTGAGGCGGGTGCCGGTTATCTTGAAAGCGACAATGATAACTGGGCCGAAAAATGGGAACTGATGGCCTGCTACGCTCAGGCCAGGATCCCTATGCTCGAGGGCGGCAATGCCTACATCATCCCGGAAGTCGGCTATTATGACTGGGACGATAATACCGGGCAGACCTTTGATGAGCTTTACGCCGGTCTACAGTGGAGAGTGGACTTCTAGTTTGTCTCCCATGAGTAATTGAAATGCAAAGGCCGGGGAGGTTTGCTTCCCCGGCTTTGTTGTCTATAATGTAAAATATTGTGCAAAATCTATCCGGGACAGGATCGGAGGTTGATATGAGCAATCATGATCATGAAAGTGAACACCATCACCATCATCACCATCATGACGAAGAGCATGAGCACGGTGCGGGTGAAATGCCAATGTCAGAAAAGCTCAAAAAGATTGTGTCCCACTGGATAAAGCACAACGCTGATCATGCCGACACTTACCGTCAGTGGGCACAGCGTGCCAGGGATGCCGGTATGGCCGAGGTGGCGCAAATCCTGGAGACGGTTGCCGAAGAAAGCCAGTCAATAAACGGCGATCTGGAAAAAGCCGGGAAACTGCTTGAAGAAAAATACTGATCCGTGGTCGGTGGTCGGTAGCCTGTGGTCAGTAGTCAGTAGTCAGTAATCGATGGTCAGTAGGCGGTAGTCGGTAGGCGATAGATGGTTATGCCAAAGGCACCACCATGGGGGCGTCTCTGTGCCTGACTATATCCACGGGTACTCCGTAGACCGCTTCAATAATTTCGGGGGTCACGGTTTCAGGGCTTCCCGCGGAATAAATCCGTCCGCCTTTTAAAAAGATGAACAGATCCGAGTACCTTAGTGCCATGTTCAGGTTGTGCATTGTCATTATTGCGGCCACCTCGTGGGTGGCTGCCACCTGGCGCACGGTTTTTAGAATTTCGATCTGGTTTTTCAAGTCCAGGCTGCTGGTGGGTTCATCCAGCAGCAGAATGCTGGGTTCCTGCACCAGGGCGCGAGCAATGCTTACCTTCTGCAGCTCGCCTCCGCTGAGCTCGGTTACGTATCGTAGCGACAAATCTCCTAAAGCCAGGCGCTCGATAGCTGCATTAGTCAGTTTCAGATCATGTTTCGATGCACGCCAGGTCATGTGGGGCCGCCGTCCGAGCAGAACAGCATCGAAAACGGTAGTACGCGCGGCTTCTGCTGTTTGAGCTACATACCCGAGTTTACGTGCGATTTCCATTGAATCCAGATTCAGTATGTTTTCATTTCTGACCCTTATCGATCCGGTTTCGGGGCGTAGTATGGCATTCATACACCGCAGAAGAGTTGTTTTGCCCACACCGTTGGGCCCGAGAATTGAAACCACCTGGTGGGCGGCAACCTCGAAGGCAACTGAGTCCAGAACCGGCTTGCTTTTGTATCGAAAAGACACGTTATCAACCGTTAACATCATCTGCCGTATCCCCGGATAATTAAATAAATAAATACCGGTGCGCCCAGAAACGAGGTCAGAATGGAAACCGGCAGAATGTGCGGGGCAAGAACCAGCCGGGCGGCAGTATCTGCTGCCAGCAAAAGCAGCGCCCCTATAATACAGGTGCCGGGAAGCAGAAAGCGATGGTCATCCCCGATAAGGCGTCTTACCATGTGCGGGCATACCAGGCCAACGAAACCTATAATCCCCAGAAAAGCCACCACGACGGCGGTAATCAGCGAGGCTGCAAGCATTCCTGCAAGCCGCACCCGTTCAACGCGCACCCCTAGTCCCCTGGCTGTTTCATCTCCCGCATCAATAGCGTTGTAGTTCCATCGGTTGTAAAAACCATAGACAGCGACCACTGCCAGCACTGCCGCGATTATCAACAACTCGCGCCACGAAGCCCGTGCCACGTCACCGAAAGTCCAGAATACCATTGCAGCCAATTCAACGTCGTCGGCAAAATATTGCAGGAACATGGTGCCGGCGGTAAAAAGCGAGCCCAGGGCCACCCCGGCCAGGACCAAAACTTCCGGGCTGGCGCGCCTGACCCTGGATATGGCGATGATAATAAAGGTTGCTGCAAGGCTGAATATAAAAGCGCTAAGCGTGACAGCGTAAGGGCTTAATATTCGGAGTGCGGCAGAACCTGTATTCTGGACAGTGCCGGGTCCCATAATCATAACGCAAAGCGCGGCCCCGAATGCCGCTGCATGGGAAATTCCCAGGGTAAAGGGCGAGCCGAGCGGGTTTCGCAGAATCGACTGCATCATCGCACCTGCAGCCGCAAGGCCTGCTCCTGATACAATCGCAGTCAGGGCCTGTGGCATTCGGATATGCCAGATTATTATGCGCCACTTGTCTGCTGATGCCTGATTCCAAAAGCTGGCCAGCAGTTCGGGCAGAGGGATGCGCACAGCGCCCACCGAAACCGCTCCAATAAGGGTAAGTCCCAGCACAACCAGAGAGCCGATAACAAAGCTGGTTTTTCTTCCGATATGAGCTCTATATTCTTCCGGGACTTCGGTATGAGTCAGGTGCATCAGGGCCTTGGCTATCCTATTTTATCACCCGGGCAAAGATCCGGTTTTGAAACATTGCATTTATTTGTTCGTATACGCCGGCGCCGACCAGGAATTCAAAAATATGATCCGCTTTTTCAACCGGCTCAATATCGGCAAACCTCTGAGGGTAGAGCAGCTTGCCCACAAAGTAGGCATTGGCAAAAATGGCCCCGAAATTCTGCGCATACCAGTTATACGGCATTACACCGTAGACCCTGCCTTCCTTAACCGCATCCAGATGCCTGTAGGCAGGGTCTTGGCGCAGTTCCCTTAAAGCGTTGATTTCAGTGTTTGACAAGGTGCTGGCAAGATCCAGAAAGATGATGTCCGGGTTCCAGATCAGGACTTTTTCCTTGGCCACCCGGGCATGTGACACAGCTCCCGCAGCGGTATCCGGATCGTAAGCCGGGTTTTTGGCATGGGTAAATATAAAGGGCGGATAGTCGGGTTCCGTGGATTGCACGCCGTGAGGCCCTTTAAATGATATGCCGCCCACGTAACATGATTTTTTTTGTGATTCCGGGAAGTCTTCAGTGCGTGAGTCAAGATCTGCTATCATCTGATTGAAAAATTCGATTACCGTCTCTGCCCGTTCAGTTTTCCCCATTATCCGGCCCATTAAGCGAAGGGAACTATACAGATCTTCCCGGTGGCTGTCCAGATTTCCGTAGCTTAGAATTATTACCGGTATGCCGGTTTTTTCCTGCAGTTCCGCCGGATCGGTACCCATGCTGGCAAATGTTTTAAAGATTACCTGTGGCTGTGGTTCAAGTGCGGCAATAAGCTCCGGATTATCCCGTCCACGGAATTCCCCGAACAATGGCAACTGTTCTAACTTCCGGTTAGCGAGGAAATAAGGGCGTGGGTCAGCGGCACCTGGTTCCATTTTTTCCATGCTGTCCACTGCAGCTACCCGGTCCAGGGCCTGCAGATAAGAAAGCAGTCGCAGACAGCCCGCTCCTGAGCACAGGACGTGATCCGGAGAATCAGGCACGGTTAGTTCTCTGCCCGCTGCGTCCGTAACGGTAAGCGTCCCTGCCAAAGCCCGTAGACCCGGTACAAGCATCAGTGTGACCAGAATTAATATCAAGGCAGCAGCGCTCTTTGGGGGGCGAGGTATCATATCTTTTCCTCCGCGCACTCGCGACAGAATTTCCGGTTGTTATTCTGTCATCAATTGGACAATAAAAAAAGCCGATAGGCAATTGGCGCTTTTCCAAGCGCGCAAAGCCTTCTCGGCTTGATTTTGTTAAAATTATTTTTTAATTGGTAATCTGTTAAATATCGGCGGCAACTTCGTATTGCCATTTTTTAAATATTTATAACATGGCTGCCTTGTCTGTCAATTGTTTTTGTTACGAAGAAAGAAGACCGCACGCTATATCCGTAGCTTTTTCCATGGAAAGTTTGCTCATGTTTAACACCAGGTGATAAAGACCGGGATGATTATAATCTTCTTTTCCGAATTTGCGGTATAGGGTGCGCCGTCTTCTGCCGTGGACCCGTATGGTGTTTTGAGCCTTTTCCCGGTTGAACTTATAGTTTTCCATCATAAAACGGACGCGGTCTTCGTATTCCGCAACCATAAGAACATGAAAAGCCGCGGGGTAATCCCTCAGGATATACTGCCCCCCGCGACCGACGATCACGCAGTTGCCTTCTTCTGCAAGTTCGGTGATGATTTCTTGCAGGAGATTAATGTAAATATTTTCGTTAATATCTCCCTTGGAGCCGTCCAGGATACGGTTTACGTATTTCTGGGATACGCAATAATTTATAAACTTTAGAAGCGAACCTCCGGCTTCCTTTTCAATAGAGCGGACCCAGTTATCGGAAACCCTGGCACGCTCGGCAACCATTTGAACAATGTTTTCATCCACCAGGGTGTATCCCATTTTATTTGCCACCATTTTACCCAGGGTCCGGCCGCCTGCGCCGAATTCTCTTGAGATTGTAAGTACCGTCATAATGTGTTCTCCTTTTTGGGTGTTGATGTTGCCAGCCCCACAGCCGTGTCTTTTAAATTTTCCAGAAGTGTTATCCGCTTAACCGATCAGGTTCTTATAAATAAAAATATCCCATGTAAGTCTTTTTTTCAACAAATTGAAGCGCCTGTTTTTTATAACCGCTGGATTAGATAAATGTATGCCGGAAGCCGGCACAGGGTTTTAAATTCGTTGAATTTGGTGAGCAGGCGGTTTTTATCTCCGATTTCCTCGAGAGGGGAAAGATAGGCCGCACCTTTGGGGTAAAAATGGGCAAGCCGGTTGCGGGTTAGTTCCAGGATCGAGGGGAGGTGGGTGTCGGGCAGACGGGCTCCGATTACGAAATTGGCAGTTATTTCCAAATTTTGATACTTGCGGTTGATACCTGTCATCCGGTCGAATGCCTTAACTACTTTTTCCCGGTTCAGTGGTTTTTGCAGGACTGAAAGTGTATGCGGGTCGGCGGATTCCAGCCCCACGTTTATAAATGTAGAAAATGGGAGGCGATTTAATGTTTCAAAGAGGTTTTCCTCGGCTGTTAACATGGAATCCGCACTGCCGAAAAGAAAAAGCCGAGGGCCTTTCATTACCGATTTTTCGAGTTCGAAAATCTCCCATGCCTTTTGCGCAGCAAAGCAAAGCATGTCCCGGCCTGCGTAAAGAGCGTCGTGCTGGCCCAAAAAGACCGAATTGTAATTTATAATGTCTCTGCTGTAAAAGTGTTTCAGCGCCTCTATCTGCTCGACAACCGCCTGTCTGGATCGAACCGAAAAACCGCGACCTGACTTGACCCTGCAGAATCCGCAGTTGTAGAGGCATCCGTCTGCCACCACCACCGGAATTACATCGTATTCCACATGCCTGGTATCAGGAGGCAGGACCGTTACCATACCCCCAATGATTTTGTGTAGTAGTTCGCCCCTTTGCCGGAGCTTTTCAGGTGCCATTTCCAGGACTTGACGCAAAAAAGATTCTTCTGCAGCGCTAAACCGTGTAAAGTCGAGTCGCTCAATTTCCCCGCGCAGATGGTGCCATTGTTTAAACGCTTCTTTTACTTCGTGTCTTTCAAAGACGTTTTCCCCGAAAATTGCGTTGGTCTGATAAGGCAGGCACGGAATATAGTATTCCCCGGTGTAATTGTAGGCCCCTGTATATCCGCCTGCTGAAAAATACTGCCAGTCGTTTCCTGCGGTGCGCTTTAACCATTCGGCGCAAGTCAGCCATTCTCCGCTGCGGCCCTGGATTGTTTTAATTTCTCCGTTTCTGTTGAATCCAAAAATATAGCCTGGGGTGCGGATTTCTCCATACAGGCCGTAGGGCATCGGGCAGCTGATTTTAATGTATTCGAAAGCCCCCTGTTTTTCGGGAATTACCTTAATCCGGGTGATATTTTCCGTCTCTGCTGTCATGGATGTAAAATGGTTCAAGGCTCAAGGTTCAAGGCGGAAGAAAGAAAAGCTTCGAATAAACAAAAAAGTCGGACTCGCAAAAGGACTGCTTAGCAAGGCTTAACAGGTCAGATGAAACCCTGCGGCAACGTTTTTGTTTTCTTCCTGCAGGCGGTTGAATTCCTCCGATGCTTCCTGAGTGGGTCTTGAGATCAGGCGGATTCCTTTTTTTTCAAGCTCTTCGGTCAGTGCCGGGTCAGGCTCCATCTGCCCCGGGCTGCCTTTGCCGAGTACTAAAATTTCGGGTTCGGCTTTCAATATGTCATCTATATCGTCGCGGGTAACGAGGTGGCTGCTTTTGGGCCACCAGTCAGGCCTGACCGAATTTTTGATTATTTTTAAATCCCTCTTATATGTTTCGCCGTTGATACGCATGCTGCCGAAACGGTAGTCTTCTATGCGCATAATAACACCCCCTTTTGATGCTCCTGCAAACTGTTTGATATACCTGCAGTTAGGAGGGGCTCTCCGTTTATTCGCCGCCTTCCGGGCCGGCAAACCTGACGGTAAGATTGACGTTTATATTAAGCCCTCCTTGCTCGGAGACTTCCTCAAGTAGTTTGGTAACAAGCGTCTGCAGGTTCTCGTTCGATGCCGCCCCGGTATGAGCATTTGTTGGAGTTTTCGACATACGCGTTGCTGCGGCAGGTTTGCGCCCCCGCTTTGACGGCTCTTTTTCAGCTTGATTTTTAAGGCGCGAGGCTTTTACGTGTCTTTTTACCTCCGGATGGTCTGCAATTATTTGTTCAAGCGTGTATCTGTTTTTGCCGGTTTTGCGCGTGAGGTCATACAAAGCCTCCGCGGGCAGATCGAGTGCCTCGGGCACGAGACTGTACGTATAGCCTTTATTGGTCTTTTTCTTGCGTATAAAAAATCCCAGATCGCATTTTTCATAATTGCTGAGTTTGGCAAGAATACTTGCAATATCCTGGATCTTTATGTTTTTGCCCGAATCCTCAGCTACTTTTTGCGTGATTTCAGGGGACCGCAGCTCTCCTCCCGTGCGCAGGGCATCAATAATGAATTCACTGTTTGTCTTTTTTTCCTTTTCCATAGGATTTTCCTTTTCTTCGGCGATTCGCGGAAAAGTCATGCCGATAGAGTCAAGTGTTAGAATTAAAATCTTTTTAGCATATTTTTACAGTTTATTCTATAAATAATTCAACAAACAAAATTGTCAAGCAATTTATTTATTTATTTCCGGACATTTAGGTGGTGTTTTCGATTGATGATTTCATACGAATAATCATAGATTAAACCATAACGGTTGCGTAAAAAACAATCTACACTGGCGGGGATGTATTTTTACGTAAAAGGAAGTCCGGCGGTCGGGGTTGATTTTTTCGGTCCGGAATCCCGGCTATTAATTATCTGTCTTTAATTCAAGCAGATCTTTCATCTGATGGATGTTGCGCGTCAAATACCACCTGCCCTGGGCAAAAACCCCGTAATCCGCGCCGCTCATGGCGGAAGCAAATCTGCTCGAGTTGGCATAGAAAAGCCAGGTCTCAACCCACATGCGTTCTATGAATTCGTCGAAAGGGCTACCGCCTACGGAAGGTCCGGATGCCACACCTTTGGCCCATGCTTTCTGCAGAATCGATGTGGCTGTTTTTGTCTGAGCGTTGGTTTCTTCAATAGTGTGATCAAGGCGGCGGAAATGTCCCTTGATCCATCCGGTGCTGTGACAGCCCTGGCATGTACTCTGCATGGTCTGCCTGCGCTGTTCGCGTGTTTTGTCTGAAATCAGAAATTTTTCGGCCTCCGTGCCATCAAATGCAGTGGGAAGGGACAGCCCGTCCTTGTTTTCGATTTTTGTTGTATCCGGTGATAAGGGCTGGGCGTGGGCATAGGGCAGACCGAATATCCGCCATTCCAGCCTGTCG
>JAIPDT010000120.1 GCA_021737545.1 Desulfobacteraceae bacterium | reverse complement strand
TGGCGGAAGTGCATGGGAATCGAACCCACCTGAGACGCTGTTAACGCCTCACACCGGATTTGAAGTCCGGGAGCCCCACCAGTGAGCTGCGCACTTCCGCATGATTTTGGCTAAAAAATTAGCGTTTATGTTTATTCTGTCAATAACATTTTTAAGGTGTTTGTGCAATGGTGAACAAGCAGAGATTGGCTGAAACATTTTTGGAGCTGGCAGCCATTGACAGCGTGTCCGGTCAGGAGGGGCGGATTTCAGAAAAGATCCGCGAGATGCTCGGGCCGTTGGAGCCGGAGGTATATATTGACGATGCGGGCAAGAAAATCGGGAGTGATACCGGAAACCTGATCATGAAGTTTTCAGGAACCGTGGATGCGCCCTGGCTTTTATTAAACGCCCATCTGGATACAGTGGAGCCCGGAAAGGGCGTGAAGCCGCAGTTTTCCGACGGAATATTTCAAAGCGACGGCAACACGGTGCTGGGAGCTGACGATAAAAGCGCGGTTGCAATTATCATAGAGACAATGCGCGTGATCCGGGAAAACGGCCTGGAGTGCGGGCCGGTGGAGCTGTTGTTTACGGTCTGCGAGGAAATCGGGCTGCTCGGGGCCAAGAATCTGGATTATAGCATGATTTCTTCCAAATACGGATACTCTTTGGACACCTCTGACACGGAGACAATTATCACGCAGGCTCCGGCAGCAAACAGGTTTGAGATTTGCGTGCACGGAAAGGCAGCCCATGCGGGCGCGGAGCCGGAAAATGGAATCAATGCCATATCTGTTGCAAGCAGGGCGATCGCGGATTTGGAGCCGGGGCGCATAGATTCCGAAACAACCGCCAATATAGGGGTTATTGAGTGCGACGGAGCCACAAACATCGTGCCTGAAAAGGTCCGGATAAAAGGAGAGGTAAGAAGTCATGACCCGGAAAAGCTCGAGCGGGTAAGCCGGCAGATTATCGATGCTTTTAAACACGAGGCCAAAGCTTTTCCTTATCAGGACAAAGAAGCCGGCCTGCCGTATATAACAGCTGACATGAAAAATGAATTTCCGGCCACCCGCATAGATGAGGATCACCCCGTGGTAAGGCATGCCAAATCCGCGGCACAAAGGATTGGAAGGGGGCTCTCGGCCATGCGGACCGGAGGCGGTTCTGATGCCAACATATTTTTTGACAAAGGGTTTGCCGTTGGAGTCCTCGGTACGGGGATGCGGGAGATCCACACCGTGCGCGAATGGATTCGGATAGATGACATGGTGCGCACCGTGGAACTGCTTGTCGAGATCATCCGTATGCACGCAGCCGGAGGCAATGGATAATGATAGCTTATTTTGACTGCTTTTCCGGCATAAGCGGAGATATGACGCTTGCGGCCTTAATCGATCTCGGGGTGCCGGTTGACTGGCTAAAAAACACCCTTGCTGAAAAACTGCCGCTGCAGGGCTTTGACCTTGAGGCGCAAACCGTGGATTGCTCGGGGATTTCGGCCAGACAGGTTTCAGTGATTGCCCGGGACGACGCCGAGCGTGATTACAGGGCGATTTCCGGGTTGATTTCTGAAAGCGCCCTTCCGGCTTCAGTGATTGAAACCGCTCTTGCCATGTTTGACCGTCTGGCTGAAGCTGAGGCGAAAATACACGGGTGTGCAAAACAAGACGTTCATTTCCACGAGGTCGGCGGGGTGGACTCTATCGTGGACATGGTGGGTGCCGCCCTGGCTGTGGATTATCTTGGCATTGACGAGGTTGTGGCATCGCCCCTTCCGCTGGGTTCGGGCTCGGTTGAATGCAGACACGGTACCCTGCCTGTGCCCGCCCCTGCCACTGCAGCGCTGCTTGAAGGGGTTCCTGTATACGGATCAGATATACCTTTTGAGCTGGTAACCCCCACGGGTGCGGCCATTATTACCACCCTGGCAAAAAGCTTTGACAATCTGCCTGATATGATTCTTGCAAAAACCGGATACGGAGCGGGAAGCAGGAAGCATTCAGGCGGGCCAAACGTGCTCAGGGTTATAACGGGCCGGAACAGAACCGGGGTTTCGGATTCCATGATGCTTGTCGAGACATGCATTGACGACATGAACCCTGAGATTTACGGTTATCTTACAGACCGGCTTTTTGCCGATGGTGCCAAAGATGTATACATGATACCGGTTTACATGAAAAAGGGTCGGCCCGGCACCATGGTTCAGGTTTTGTGCGAAAAGGCGCGAAAGGATGATATTGCTTCCAGGATTCTAACCGAGACAAGTGCTATCGGGGTCCGATACTGGCCCGTTCAGCGGCGGGTTTTGGAAAGATGCGTGGTTACGGTTGAAACCACTTTCGGTCCTGTGGCCGCAAAACAGGTTTGCACGCCTGACGGGGATACCAGGATAGCACCTGAATACGAATCCTGCAGGCGTATTGCAGAAGAACAAGACATCGCCCTGCAGTCCGTCTACCGGGCGGCAGTCTGCGGAAAGGTAGAACCAGAGAGTCAAAATATCCGCTAAACAATGCCTTGACAGCAACGAGCCGGGATTATAGAAACAAATGAATTTTATGGCTAAACTGGCCATTGCGGTTGCAACAGGCGGCTATATCGGCCGCATACCCTTTGCTCCCGGAACCTTCGGGTCGCTTCCGGGGCTTTTGTTCTATTATATAATGTCTGTTTTGCGCCCCGGGGCTGCCGCCGGGCTGCTGGCTGTAGTAATAGCTCTTGGCATATGGTCTTCAGGCAGGGCAGAAATACTAATGGATCAGAAAGATCCGGGCTCTGTGGTCATAGATGAAATTGCGGGCATGGGCGTGGTTTTTATAGGCCTGCCGTTTTCCATGCCCCTTGCGGCTGCAGGGTTTATTTTATTTCGCAGCATTGATATAATCAAACCGTTTCCGATCAGGTGGATTGAGACACGGTTGCCCGGAGGGACGGGTGTGGTTGCAGACGATCTGGCGGCAGGCCTTATCTGCCGGATCATCCTGGGTATAGCAGGCCTTGTCCTGGCGGCTTTTTCAAAGAGCTGCGCCGGGGTATAGCGATTATGGGGCGGACCGCGCCATCTAAAAATTGACTTTTTACGAAACTGTCATGACTGATACCGGCAAAAAAACGCATCGCGCCTTTATTGCAGTGGCGCTGCCTGAAAATGTCACGGCTGCTTTGGGCCGGCTTCAGGGGCAGCTAAAAGAATTCGGTATTAAGATGAAATATACCGATCCGCAAAACATTCATCTGACTCTTAAATTTTTGGGAGATATCCGGGCAGAAGACGTCGAAACAGTAAGTGAGCAGCTAGACCGGGTTGCTGCAGGATTTTCGCCGTTGGGGCTTTTTGCAAAAGGCATGGGCGTTTTTCCTGGCATCCGCCGCGCCAGGGTTATGTGGACCGGGGTGGCGGGTCAGACCGAAATCCTGGGCCGGCTTAACCAGGAGGTGGAAGAGGCCATGGCAGATCTCGGGTTTGAACAGGAAAAAAAACGGTTTTCCGGGCATTTGACCCTGGGCAGGTTTAAGGGGGGCAGCGATCCCGGGATGGTGGCGGACGCGATAGGCAAGTTCGGAGAGTTTGCTTCGGATTCGTTTACCGCAGACAGCCTGCACCTGTTTGAAAGCACTCTGACCCCTGACGGCCCGATTTATGAAATTTTATCGAGCCATTCGTTTAAGGGATAAAGTGCATAAAACCTGAATAAAAAAATCAGGTAAAATTCGAATCCCGAATTTATTTCGAATTTTGATATTCGGGTTCCCTGACTCAAAGACATTACATTGCAGGAGGGTTATATGAATAAGTCCACGGACAACTCCACGGACAAGGAAAAGGCGGTTGAAACCGCGATGAGCCAGATTGAGCGCCAGTTCGGCAAGGGCGCTATCATGAAGCTTGGCAGCAATACCGTAATCGATGTGCCGGCCATTCCCACGGGCTCCATCGCCCTGGACCTGGCTTTGGGCATCGGGGGGATTCCAAGAGGCAGGGTTACCGAGATTTACGGCCCGGAAGCTTCCGGGAAAACTTCCCTTGCATTGCACGCTGTTGCAGAAGCCCAGAAGCAGAACGGTATCGCGGCGTTTATCGATGCCGAGCACGCACTGGATACTTCTTATGCAAAAAAGCTGGGGGTAAACTGCGATGATCTGCTTGTCTCACAGCCGGATACAGGCGAGCAGGCCCTGGAAATCGCTGATATGCTGCTTCGCAGCGGTGCGGTGGATATTCTGGTAATCGACTCCGTGGCCGCCCTGGTGCCGCGTGCCGAAATCGAGGGCGAAATGGGCGACTCGCACATGGGCTTACAAGCCAGGCTTATGTCCCAGGCATTGCGCAAGCTCACGGGCACCATAAGCAAGACAAATACTTCGTTGATATTTATCAACCAAATACGGATGAAAATCGGCGTGGTTTTCGGGAATCCCGAGACCACCACCGGAGGCAATGCACTGAAGTTTTATTCCTCCGTGCGCATCGAGGTGCGGCGCACCGGCTCCATCAAGGAGGGCCAGGAGGTCATGGGCAGCCGCACCAAGGCCAAGGTGGTGAAAAACAAGCTGGCCCCGCCGTTTAAGGAAGCGGAATTCGATGTAATGTACGGCGAGGGAATATCGGCCGCAGGAGACCTTCTCGACATGGGGGTTAAGGCCGGAGTCATTGAAAAGAGCGGATCATGGTATTCCTACCAGGGAGAACGCCTCGGCCAGGGCAGAGAAAACATCAAAAAGTACTTCCAGGAAAATCCCGAGCTACATTCCGAGCTGCGCGACAAGGTAAAAGAGGGATTGGGCCTGGGCAAAAAGGCCGAGGTGGGCCAGGAGGAAAAATCCGGGGAAAAGTCGGGCCAAAAAGAGCAGGCTGCTGCTGAAAAATAGGTGTAATTAATGACTGGAAACGAGATCCGGAAAAAGTTTTTCGATTACTTTAAAAAGAAAGATCATCAGATAGTTAGAAGCTCATCCCTGGTTCCACAGGACGACCCTACACTTTTGTTTGTAAACGCAGGCATGGTCCAGTTCAAGCGGGTTTTTCTCGGTGAGGAAAAACGCGGCTACACCCGGGCCGCCACTTCCCAGAAATGCCTGCGCGCAGGAGGCAAGCACAACGATCTGGAAAACGTAGGCTACACGGCCCGGCATCATACCTTTTTTGAAATGCTGGGCAATTTTTCCTTTGGCGACTATTTTAAAAAACAAGCAATAGGCTACGCATGGGAGCTTTTAGTGGACGGTTACGGCCTGCCGCCGGAAAAGCTCTGGGCCTCTGTTTACCTCGATGACGAGGAGTCCTTTGAAGTCTGGCGCAATCATATCGGTGTTGCCCCGGAGCGCATCGTACGTCTCGGGGAAAAAGACAACTTCTGGTCCATGGGCGATACTGGACCGTGCGGGCCGTGCTCCGAGATCTTAATCGACCGCGGAGAGGAAATGGGCTGCGGCAGGCCGGACTGCATGCCGGGCTGTGAGTGCGACAGGTATCTTGAGATATGGAACCTGGTGTTTATGCAGTATAACCGGGATGAGCAGGGAAACATGACCCCGCTTCCCAGCCCCAGCATAGACACGGGAATGGGACTGGAACGAATTGCGGCCATAGTGCAGGACGTGGAGACCAATTTTGAAACAGATCTTTTCACGCCGGTCATCAGCACCATAGAGTCTTTGTCCGGTGCGAAGATGGGAGAAGACGAGGCCTCGGACGTGGCCATGAAGGTGATTGCAGACCACAGCAGGGCCGCGGCCTTTTTGATAGGCGACGGAGTGCTTCCCTCAAACGAGGGAAGGGGATACGTGCTGCGCCGTATTCTGCGCCGGGCAGTCCGTTACGGAAGGAGCATCTCTCTTACGGATCCTTTTCTTCACAAGACAGTGGAACCGGTCTTTGAGAGTATGAAGGAAGCATACCCGGAGCTGGCAGAAGAAAGGGCCTTTATTACCAGCGTGGTTAAAAACGAGGAAGAGCGTTTTTTCGAAACCCTGGACCACGGCTTAAAACTGCTGTTTGAGACCATGGAAGAGATGAAGAAAAACAATTCCACTGTGGTGCCCGGAGATGTCATTTTCAAGCTCTATGACACCTTCGGATTTCCGGTGGATATTGTCAGGGACGTGGCGCGCGATCAGGGCCTGGAGCTGGACACTGAAGGCTTTGAGCGGGCCATGGAACAAAGAAGGGAGCAGTCCCGCACGGTATCCTCGTTTTCCTCCATAAGCGAAGCCTACAGAGAGTTTTCTGCAGGTACTGACAGGTTCCCGGAATTTGTCGGATACGACCGGCTTGAATGCGAATCCGAACTGCTTTTGCTCGTTGTGGACGGTAATGCCGTGGATTCCGCTGAATCAGGTCAGAGCGTAGAGGTGGTGGCGGAAAAGACCCCGTTTTACGCGGCATCAGGCGGACAGGTCGGGGATACCGGAAAAATATTCGGCAGCAGCTTTGAAATAGCGGTTGAAGATACATTCAAGGACCCCACCGGTCTGATCATTCATAGAGGCAAGGTGGTCTCGGGCACGGTGCACAGAAACGATACAGCAACACTTGCAGTGAACGAACAACAGCGGCGGGCCACTGCTCTTAACCACACCGCCACCCATATACTGCACAGGTCTCTTCGGGAAATCGTGGGAGATCATGTCAGGCAGGCAGGCTCGCATGTGGGACCTGGCAGGCTCAGGTTTGACTTTACCCATTTCACCCAGCTTGATACCGAGACCATCGAGGAAACAGAGCGGCTGGTAAACGCCAGGATCAGGCAGAACACGCCTGTGTCGATCGAGGAAATGGAAGCAGAGCAAGCTTTTAAGACCGGGGCGACAGCTCTTTTTGAGGAAAAATACGGCGACCGGGTGCGCGTGGTATCCCTGGGCTCTTTTAGCAAGGAGCTGTGCGGTGGCACTCATACCGGCCGCACAGGCGACATAGGGGTGTTTAAAATAGTCTCCGAGACCAGCGTGGCCTCTGGCGTCCGGCGCATCGAGGCCTTTACCGGCCACGCCGCGTTTGACCATATCCAGAACATAAACCGCCATTTAAACGAGGCGGCAAGGATGCTAAAAGACCGCCCGGAATCCGTGCCGCAGCGTGTCGAGGCGCTTTTGTCCGACCAGAAAAGCCTGGAAAAAACAGTGGAGCAGTTAAAACTAAAGCTTGCCGCCAGGTCCGCAGACCAGATGACCGAACAGGTACGTTCTGTTGACGGAATAAAGGTGCTTGCAAGTAAGGTGCAGGCTGACAACGCGGGCGCGCTGCGCAGCATGGCAGACCAGTTCAGGGAAAAAATCGGCTCAGGTGTTGTGGTGCTCGGCGCGGAGCAAAATGAAAAGGCGCTTTTGATCGCGGTTGTGACCAAAGACCTTACAGACAGTTTCCATGCCGGAAATATCATCAAGCACGTTGCAGCCGAAGTAGGCGGCGGCGGCGGAGGCCGGCCGGACATGGCCCAGGCCGGGGGCTCCATGCCGGAAAACCTGGACTACGCCCTGGAAAAGGTCTATGAGCTGGTCCGGGAGTCTTCGGAAAATACCTTGTCAAAATAGACCGAAGGCTCGGCAGGCGGCAGGGGAAACCCGCGCTTTACAGCTTCCTTGAGCAAAGCGTTGGCATCAGGGTCATACCACCAGTACCACAGGGCGCTCATTTCGTCGCCGTACTTGGAAAGAACGGTTTTAGGGGTGCCGAATTTGTTCCAGTAAAGAAGCCTGGTGTAATCGATGTTCCAGAGCAGCACATAGGGGTGGGCCTCAAAGACGATCTGATCGATCCTGCGGCAGATTCGGTTTCGTCTTTCAACAGAAAAAACCGATTTTTGTTTTTCAATAAGTCTGTCCACTTCGGGGTTTTTAAACCCAGTGATATTGGAACCGCCTTTACGCTCCGCCTCCTTTGAGGACCACATGCCTTCCGGGTCCTTGAAAATAGAGGCCCCCCAGGCCGCCCAGGTCATCTGATAGTTGAATTCGTCCATGTCTCTTGCCCATGCGGCCCAGTCCTTTTTATCGATTATCAGTTTGATTCCCGCGTCTTTTAAGTCTTCTGCATATATGGATAAAAATTTTTCCGAAGAGGCATTGCGGGTAAGAAACTTAATTTTAAGCTCCTGCCCGTTTTTTTCCCGGAACCCGGTTTTGGGGTTGACCTCCCAGCCGGCCTTGTCAAGCAGGCGGCGGGCGGCGGCCTTGTCCATTTCAATTACGGGATTGGGGCAGGGATTCTGTTTTGAGTAGAGGTCTTCATAATAGGAACGGTGCAGAAAGTACTGGTTGTACATAAGGGTACGGTTCATTTTTCTGCGGTCTAGCAGCAGGGCCATGGCTTTTCTCACCCCCACGTCGTCAAACGGGGGCCGCCGCATGTTCATGGCAAAACCCTGGAACCCCACGGGATTGTGATTGTGTATTTTTTGAGCGAGGATATGGTTTTTTAAAAACGCTTCGCCGTTTGTCTCCTTTACCCAGATACGTGAAGTATAGACCGGAAACAGGTCGATTTTTCCGTTTTTAAAGGCCTCGAATGCGTTTTCCCGTTCCGCGTAGAACTTGAAGGTAATGGTGTCAAAATTGTATTTACCGCGGGTTCTTGCAAGGTCTTTTCTCCACCAGTCCTCCCGCCGTTTCATGCGGATCAGCCGGCCTTCCTGCATCTCTCCGGGTCGGTAGGGGCCTGATACCACGGGAAACTCAAAGTTGATCTTGTTAAAATCCCGGCCGTCATAGGCGTGCTTTGGCATGATGTTAAGGCCGCCCAGGGTAAGCAGGTTTTTCCAGTGAACCGATTTAGCCGTAAACCTGATCGTGTGCCTGTCAATTACTTCCGGCGGCTTGAACCGCTCCAGGCTGACCTTGTGCGGGCCTGTCATGTGTTTGGGGTCCATGACTGCCTTATAGGTCCAGGCGACGTCATGTGCGGTAATTGGTTTGCCGTCGCTCCAGCGCGCATCCTTGTCGATATGGAAGGTAAAGGTTTTTTTGTCTTCTGATATCTGCCATTTGTCGGCGATTAACGGTTCATAATCCAGGGTGACCGGATCGTGAGACAGCAGGCTTTCAAACATGACCCCGAATATCTGGGAGGAAAGCATGTTGTTGTCCAGGTAGTAGTTCATGCTTTTTGGGTATTGCCCGCCGAATGC
>JAIPDT010000119.1 GCA_021737545.1 Desulfobacteraceae bacterium | reverse complement strand
GTACACGTCACCCATGATCTGCGGGAAGCCGAAGAAATTGCAGACCGGATCGCCCTTATATCCCACGGCACCATAGAACAAATCTCAACACCTGCGGCTTTATTTTTCAATCCGGTAAATGAATCTGTATCAGAATTCATTGGAATGCCGAACATTATAGAATGCGAACAATCTCGTATTCTTGACTCCGGCCTGGTGGAAGTCGCCTCGGACGGCCTCAGAATGGTTCTTCCCTGCGAAGAAGAGCATATCAAAAAAGTTGCCATACCGCCCGACGGGGTTTACCTTTCCAATACCAAGCCGCCGGGACCCGCACTTAATCGCTTTACCGGAACGGTAGAGGAAATAAAAAGACACAATTCCATGGTAAGGGTAAGAGTATCTATTGGGCATACCAGCCTTCTCTCGGAATTGCCTGTAAGTACTTTTGAAGAAATGGCCGTTGAAAAGGGAAAACAGGTACATGTAATTGTCAAAATGGGGCGATTGCGCTATGTAGCTTCATGAATAAAAAAATACGACTTTAAGGAGGTAAATAAATGATTCAAATTGTAAAAATCGAAGATGCAATTGGGCATCAACTGGCCCATGACATCACCGAAATCGTTCCGGGCGAGTTCAAGGGCCCGGCGTTTCATAAAGGACAAATTTTGACATGCCGTGACCTGGATCATCTTCGCCGCCTGGGAAAAGATCATCTTTATGTCCTGACGCCCCAACAAGATGAGATGCACGAAGATGAAGCCGCAAAAGCTATTGCAGAGGCCCTTTGCGGCCCGGGGGTCAGCTGGCATGACGAGCCCCGGGAGGGGAAATTGTCGCTTAAGGCGACCCGGAACGGCCTGTTGAAAGTTGATGTGGAAGCGCTGAAGCAATTTAATCTTTTGGGTGATGTCATGTGCGCAACCCGGCACACAAACACTCTTGTTAAAAAGGATGAGCAGGTTGCAGGGACTCGCGCAATTCCACTGCTGATTCCGGAAGAACGCGTCAATCGGGCTGTTGATGCAGCGCGGGGCTCAAAGAACGGGGTTTTACAGGTTTTACCTCTTATGCAGGCCAAAGCCGGCGTTCTGATCACCGGCAGCGAGGTCTACCACGGACGTATTAAGGACAAATTTGAGCCTATTATCCGGGAAAAAGTCAAAAACCTCGGCGGAGAGGTGATTGAAGTAATATTTTTGCCCGATGACGACGAAATGATTGCCGAAGCCGCCCTTCGCGTCCTGGAAACAGGGGCCAATATCATACTCACAACCGGCGGCATGTCGGTGGACCCTGATGACCGTACCAGGTTTGCTTTGAAAAAAGCCGGAGCTACCGACATGGTATACGGATCATCTGTATTGCCGGGAGCGATGTTCATGATAGCCTATCTGAAAAATGTACCGGTTTTGGGGATCCCTGCTTGCGGAGTATTTGCCCGGACGACCATCTTCGATCTTGTGTATCCAAGAGTGCTGGCCGGAGAAAAAATAACCCGGGAGGAGATCGCTTCGCTGGGACATGGTGGATTGTGTCTTAATTGCAAAAGTTGTGTCTATCCACGTTGTCCTTTCGGAAAATGAATGAGTATTAAGGGTTAAGTGTTAAGTGTTATGAGAAATAAAATCTCTTTTTATTTCTTGTACCTTGCACCTTGCCTCTTTCACCTTATAGATTGAGCTGCTTTATTACCGGAGTTACGAATGACTAAAAACCTTGCAATCGGGTTTGATGAAGCTTTAAAATTGACTTCCCAGTGGATCTCTCCGCTTGGAAGTGAAACCGTTGACCTTCTGGAAAGCGTGGACAGATTTGCTGCCGAAGAATACTTTGCCAAAATTGACTCTCCTTCGGTTGATGCCTCACTGAAAGACGGTTTTGCAGTTTTGTCCAGTGATGTGGCCTGCGCTGCACCCGACAACCCCGTCCGCTTAAAACTTATCGGTTCTCAGGCCGCCGGTGGGCGCCGGAACCTTAGCGTTTGTCCTGGAAATACAGTAGAGGTGCTGACAGGGGCAAAAATTCCAAATGGGGCGGATGCTGTCGTGTCAGGTGAATTTGCTTCCAAGGATGATGAGTATATTCTTGTTACCAACAATGCTGAACCCGGTCGTAATATCCTTCCAAAGGGTTCCGATGTATCGGCGGGGAAAAGTATCGTCAAAGCAGGACAACCCCTAACCCCCGGCAGAGTGGGCATTCTGGCGGCATCTGGCCACAGCCGCCTGTCGGCAATCCGCACCCCGTCTGTGGCAATCGTGGCAACCGGTGATGAAATCGTCGCACCGGGGCTGCCTCTACCTGAAGGAAAGCTTTACGCCAGCAACATTACCACCATTGCCGCATGGTGCCGACGCTACGGAATGCGGGTACAGACCGATGTTGTAAAAGATGATCCTGATGAACTTTTTAATTTGCTGAAATCAACAGCCGAAAAAGTGGATGCAATTATCACCAGCGGCGGGGCCTGGACAAGCGACAGGGATATGGTGGCCTATATACTTGATCAATTGAGTTGGAACAAAATATTTCATCGTATTCGTATAGGACCCGGAAAAGCCGTGGGATTTGGTCTCCTTTCAGAAAAACCGGTGTTTGTTCTGCCCGGAGGTCCTCCGTCAAACCTGATGGGATTTCTCCAAATTGCTATGCCAGGCCTTATGCAGTTATCCGGGCATCCCCGTCCCGGTTTGCCTGTTGCAAACGCCAGACTGGCATCTGATCTAAGAGGCCTTCATGATGATTGGACCCAGTTTGTTTTCGGCACTATAGAAAACCACCCTGATCTCCCGGTCTTTTATTCCCTTCGCAACGAAAGTCGTTTGCGATCCATGGCCGAAGCCGATGCCGTTGCCGCCATACCTGAAGGTGAAACCTTTATTCCCGAAGGATCTATCGTTAAAGTTCAACTTTTGGGACAGCCCAATAACCTTAGTGGAGGTTATCAATGAATGCATATACTTCAAAAGGAATTGTGGATACTTTTAACAGACATATAAATTATCTACGCGTTTCCATGACAGACCGATGTAACCTAAGTTGCCGATATTGTGCGCCTTTCAGGCCCGAGTTGATTAAAAAAGAGAAAGTGCCGACCCTGGAAGAACTTTATCGATTGATTGAAATAGGTGTGAGCCTTGGAATCACCAAAATTCGATTAACCGGAGGTGAACCGCTTTGCCGGAAGGGCACTATTGATTTCATCAAGCGTTTGCGTGATCTGGAGGGTCTGAAAGATATAACGATGACCAGTAACGGTACTATGGTGGCAAATTATGCCGAACAGTTAAAAGAAGCCGGTTTAAGCAGGATAAACATCAGCCTGGATACTCTGGACAGCAATAAATTCAGGAGAATTACCGGAGCCGATCTTTTTTCCGATGTCTGGGAAGGTCTTTCAGCCGCCGTTCAATGTGGATTGAACCCGGTCAAAATCAACATGGTTGTGATGAAAGGGTTCAATGATGATGAAATCGAACAAATGGCAGAGCTTTCTATAAAATTTCCGTTTCACATCAGGTTTATTGAATATATGCCCATCGGAACAGATCTTTTAAGCACGCAGACCTCTTTTATGCCGGTTTCTGAAATAGAAAAGCGCGTGGCGCGCCTGGGCGGGCTGAAGCCTGTAGCCAGCAATAACACCGATGGTCCGGCCAGGCGTTACCGCCTGGAAGGCGGACAGGGCGAAATCGGGTTCATCGGCTCAATGAGTTCCCATTTCTGCAGTTCCTGCAATCGCCTTCGGCTTACAGCCGCCGGTTATCTTCGGCCCTGCCTTTTGTCAGACGAACAAATCAACCTTATTGAACCGATGCGCCGGGGATTAAGCGATACGGAAATAAAAAAGCTTTTTATCCTTGCAGCCGCGAAGAAAAAAAGGGAACATCGGCTCAATTTTTCAAACAGCCGGGTTTTGAAAACAAGCATGGTCAGTATAGGAGGATAATCTGTTGGAGGATGCTGCGGATCAAGCAACCTGTAGTGCTGTTATACTGGCAGGCGGCCTGAATTCCCGGATGGGCGGTCGCAATAAAGCATTTTTAAAAGTGGGGGGTAAAACGATTCTGGATAGGTTGCTGGAAGCCTTAAACGGCCTGTTCGAAGAGATCCTGTTGGTGACCCGCCGACCCGGAATCTACCAGGGATTGCCCGACAAAGTTAAAACCGTGCGTGATATATTTGAAAAGCGATCCTCTCTTACCGGGATTCAGGCCGGCCTTAAACATTCCAAAACCCCTTATGCATTTTTCGTTCCCTGTGACACGCCGTTTATCAAGCCGGAACTAGTTGACTTCATGTGCAGCAGGATCGACTCTTCGTCCGATGTTATAGTGCCGGCATTTGAAGACCATTACGAACCGCTGTGCGCAATCTATTCAAAAAGATGCCTTCCATACATTGAAGACCAGTTGAGGCGGGACGATTTCAAAATTATTCATTTCTTTGACAAGATCAACTTAAAGCAGATCCCGCTCAAAGAGCTTAAAAAAACAGATCCCTCGCTGCGGTCCTTTTTCAATGTGAATACACCTGAGACCTATCGTGAATCTCTTGATTTGGTCAAGCCTTCCTTATAATAAATCTCTCTACAAGAAAATCTGCAAGGCCGGAAATATCGTTGATGTCAAAGCAGGGCACTCCGAGATCGACAGTAACATCGGAAACCATGGCGACAAGCGTATCAGGGTTTTCTTTTGTATGAAGCGGCTCATCATGAATGGCACGCCGATAGACTTCCAGCTGGGGCTTGCCGCCTCTCTTGTAACCTTCAGTTAACACAAGATCCATATCTCCGAAATACATTTCGGCAAGCTCGTCAAGGCTTGGCTCCTCTTTGACATCCTTTATGAAAGAAAGCAGCCACGGGCAGGAAATAACAACAGTTTCCGCGCCGGCCGCTTTGTGGCGCCACGTATCCTTTCCCTCGTGGTCAATGCTAAAACCGTGGGTGTCGTGCTTGATGGTTCCTATCCTATATCCCCGTTCCTTTAATTCAGGAATCAGTTTTTCCAGCAGCGTGGTCTTTCCGGAATTCTTTTTACTGACAATCGATACCACTTCCGGCTTCATAATTTTTCTTTCTTTCAAACGCAACTATAACATTGCGGAAGATTTATTCCGCGTTTGAAAAGCTTTATCTCTGGTTGGGATATTTTATTTTTTACCCGGCTCCGGGGGGACAACAAGCACAGGGACCCGGGATTTCCTCAAAACGCCCTTGATAGTCGACCCAATGGAGGTGTCCCTGGATATTATGCCCTGCCTGGCGGCCATGACAATAAGATCGCTGTTGTAGGCCGACGCCTGATCCAGAATTTCCTCGACAACATCACCGTCGCGGATTACAATCTCTCTTGAAATATCGCCGCATTCCGCGCTTTCGATGCCGGCGTCTATGCAGAACTGGTCAAGAGCTTCCCTGATAAGATTGTTGGATGATTTTTTTCCGATTAAGACCTGGCGTGCGGAATCTTCATGAGATTTGGAGATTTCCTCCCACTTTTCCTCCCCGAGCAAACCTTTCAGACGAGCTTCCGCGTAATCGGGAATTTTTTCCATGACATGCAGAATAATAATGTTGGCCTGATAACGGACGGCCAGCGAAATTACATGATTAAATGCCTCAGCCGAGTTTTGGGAAAGATTGGTTGTAAAAAGTATAGATTTGACAGGTTTTATCATGGCACACTACCTTTTTTCTGGGGTAAAAAATTTGAGTCCCGGCTATTGTGATCTTAAGATTAATTTATATGTTGCAGAAACCCGCACTTTTTCCTTATAAATCCTCTAATCACTCGAAAATATATTTTTATGCTTAATAATATTTCAATTTTTAAATAGATTGTCAAGCAAATTTTTATTTTGAGTCTTTTAATTTGTAAAAGTTACAACCATCTGAAATAATGCTTTCGTTCGGATGAATTTACCTAATTATTATAAAAAAATCATTTTTCCGTATAAATAGCGGAATAGTTTAAAGGAAATTGGGATATGCCCGGCTTTCTAAATCAGCTCTGCCCCGGCAAGATTGTTTCAGCAGAAACTGCGGTTTCCCGTATAAAAAACGGCAGCCGCGTCTTTATCGGCTCCGGATGCGGTGAGCCTCAGCACCTTATCCATTCTATGGTAAAGGACCCCGATATTCAGGATATTATGATTTTTCAAATGCTGTCTTTTACCCTGGATCAATACATGAACGACACCGACTTTCTGGAGCGCTTTGCGCTGAAACTTTTTTTCGTTTCTATTCCAATGCAGCAGGCTGCATCCGAAGGAAAAATCGATTATATCCCTTCATATCTTTCCGAAATTCCAAAATTCTTCAGAAGCAACCAGATCGGCCTTGACGTCGCCTTAATTCAAATCAGTCCACCCGATCAGTTCGGCTTTGCAAGCCTGGGAATCTCTGTGGACGTTACGCGGGAGGCCGCCCGCAATACCAAGCTGGTCATAGCGCAGGTCAACCCGCAAATGCCCCGCACATACGGAGACGGTTTTATCCACGTCAATGATGTAAACTTTATTGTTCCATTTGAAGAACCCCTGGTGGAGCATCCAACCCAGGCCCAGGATCCGGAAATTGCCAGGCGGATCGGCCGTTATGTGGCAGAATTGATTGATGACGGCAGTACCCTCCAGGTCGGCTACGGTCAGCTCCCATACGATATCCTGCGATTTTTCAATGACAAAAACGATTTGGGCGTGCATACCCACATGATAACCGATGCGTTTCTTCCTTTGTTTAAAAATGGCGTTATAACCAACAAGCACAAAAATTATCTGGCGGACCGCGCTGTCGCGACCTTCTGTATGGGCTCCCGGGCCTCTTATGATTACATTGACAACAATCCGAGCTTTTACTTCGGCACCGCCGATTTTGTCACCAATCCCGGCATAGTGGGACAAAATGACAATTTCATTTCCATAAGCTCCGCCCTGGAAGTCGATCTTACCGGGCAGGTCTGTTCAGATAAGGTAGGAAGAATGTTTTTCAGCGGCACGGGCGATCAGACGAATTTTATTCGCGGAGCAGCCCTGTCCAGGGGCGGGATGTCCATTATAGCCCTGCCGTCAACCGCCAAAAACGGAACTGTATCTACAATCGTGGCGGCTTTAAGCCAAGGAGCCGGGCTGGCAACACTGCGTGCGGATGTAAATTTCGTGGTAACCGAGTACGGCATAGCCCAATTGCAAGGCAAAAGTGTATATCAACGGGTGGTTGAACTCGCCCAGATCGCACATCCGGACTTTCGGGCGGACCTTATTGAATCCGCCAAAAACAATCATTATATTTTTGCAGATCAGCTTCCTCCGCCTGCAGAAGACCTTATATTCATAGAAAACTACAAAAGCCGGACCCGGCTTAAAAACGGCAAGGTGATGTCGGTACAGCCTTTGCTGCCGTCTGATGAAATAGCATTTCGCAATTTTTTCTACTCATTAAACAAAGAAACCATCTCATACAGATTCTTTTCTGACATCAACACGTTTTCCAGGAAAATGGCCCAAAAACACTGGGCCCATCTGGATTACCGGAAAAACATTTCTCTCGCCGGTTTCGTAAGAAACAAGGGCAACAAGGAAATCATTGCGATCGGCACTTACAGCAAGGCGAACAGCAACCGTGCGGAGGTCGCATTCGTGGTTAGGGAGGATTACCAGGGCCAGGGCGTTGCAAGCTTTTTGCTGGGAATGCTTGAAAAAATCGCTCTTGATAACGGCTTTAAAGGATTTTGCGCTACTGTGCTCCAGGAAAACAACGGGATGCTGCACGTCTTTAACAAACGATACCCGAATGCCCGAAAACAGGAAATCGGAAAAGAGGTGCACCTGACAATGGATTTCAAAGAATGACGCGGGCGCGTGTAGCTGCGCAGATCCTTTGTTCATGCGGGGCATAAGACTTTTAGCGGGAAATAGAATAATGGCGTTTTTCCCGGATCAACAATCCGCACATAGATGCCAACATAGCTGCAGCTGCGTATGCCAGAAGAGTTGCGCGGTAGTCCCCTGTATGATCGAAAATAATGCCCGCCCACCAGACCCACAATCCGCCGCCGAAATGATGGATGGTGGTAATAAAGCCGCTGGTAAAACCGATATGGGGAAAACCGTATAGCTTGACAAGGAGGGTGGTGGTAATCGGCGCTGTGATGAGTTGGGTGAAGCCAAACCCCAGGGCAAAGATATAAAACGATACAACGGTTTGATATTTCAGAACCATCACAAAGAGAAAAAACCTGAATAAAAATGTGACGACAATGGGAATTTTATTCCCTATAAGGTCAATTGCCCGGCCGGCCGCCAAAACGCCTACAAAGCTAAGCAGTCCAAACCATGCAAGCATGTCGCCGGCCGTTCGCGCGGGGATCCCGAAATCGGTCACCATGGGAACCAAGTGGGTTAATACCAGAAAATCCCCTCCGCCGCAAACAAACATGACCGTTGTAAAAAGCCAAAAGGATCTGGTTTTCATTGCTTCGGCCAGACTCAGGCCAGCGGTTTTTTCTGTTGGATGAATAGGGGTTTTTTCGTCCCCATCTCGCGGACTTTCTTTCCTGCGATACGGAAAAAGTCCCATATCCGACGGGCGATTCCTGATAACCAATACCGCCATAACACCACCCACTAAGAAAATAAGAATCCCGCAGATCAGGAAAGCCGTACGCCAACTATACAACACAACCGCATGAGTTGAGGCAAGCACAACAAAGTAATGGCCAATGCAGCCGCCCGCAAGCGCCAGACTTACCGCAAATCCGCGGTGGCTATCAAACCAGTGGCTTATTACTGCGGCGAACAATGGAACGGAAGTTCCGCCGAAGCCGATGGCGGTAAGGATGCCGTAAAAAAATAAAAAACCGGGCAATGAATCAATCAGGGTCAGGCCTATGAAACCTATCGCGATTAAAAGGCTTGAAAGAAAAATGACCAGCCTGGCCCCGTAACGATCATAATACCTTCCGGCCAGGGGCATGGCCAGGGCAAAAACAGTCATGTTTAAAAAAACCGCCAAAGAAATCGGCTCACGACTCCAGGCGAACTCGTCGATTATCGGTTTGAAAGTCACCCCGATGATCGCCCGGCTGCCCTGAACAAGAAAAAGAATCGCAAACGCGGACGCAAGAACCAGCCATCCATAAAAAAAAGGG
>JAIPDT010000118.1 GCA_021737545.1 Desulfobacteraceae bacterium | reverse complement strand
AGAATCAGCGGTTTCTGGATGCTTTTGGAACAGTTATGAACCGGATGAAAGGGCGGGCATGAACAAGCAGCTAATTGTTATCGACGGACCTGCGGGGGCGGGCAAAACCACGGTGAGCAAGGCGCTTGCCCAACGCCTGCAGTACAGATACATTGATACCGGAGCCCTTTATCGGGGCGTGGCCTGGGAAATACTGGAAAAAGGCGTTGACCCGGAAGATGAAGAGTCGCTGGCCGGAGTTTTGACCGGGCTGGATTTGCGTTTTGCAAGAACTAACCAGGGTATGCGCCTGTATTCGTCCGGAACCGACATTACCGAATATATCCGGACCCCTCAGATCACAATGCTTGCCTCTGCAGCTTCCGCCAAGCCGATGGTCCGTCATGCCCTCATGGATCTGCAGCGCGAAATGGGAAAACAGAAAGCAGCAGTTTTTGAAGGCCGGGACATGGGTACCGTGGTATTTCCGGATGCGGATGTTAAGTTTTTTTTAACAGCCGATCTCAAGGTTCGGGCTAAACGCCGTTTTGCGGAGCTCAAAAAGACAAGCCCCCAGAGCCTGGAGAAAGTGGAGGAACAGATGCGGCAGCGCGACACGAACGACTCGAGCAGGTCAGCTGCGCCGTTGAAACCTGCAGATGACGCCATAATGGTGGATTCAACCGATAAGAGCGTGGATAAGGTTGTAGAGGAAATGCTTGAAAACATCCGCGCCTCGGCCGGGTGACAGCGATATAAATTAATCATTGTGTTTTTGTTATTCCTTTGTTAATAAAACGCACTTATACTACCTGCTTATAAGGGAGTATAATAAATAAGGCCAAAGGGGGAATTGTTGTAAATGGAAAATTTTCAAGAAAACACCAATTTAACGGAAAATGAAAGCGCACCCGGCATGGAGGAAGATATGGAGGCAGATGCTTTAGCCGGGGCGGGGGAGCCTTCCGAGCAGTCCATGGAATCTTTGCTTGAGATGTATGAAGAAAGCATCAAGCGTTTTGAGGAAGGCGAGGTGGTCAACGGGCGGATTATATCCGTAGACAAAGACCATGTGCTGGTGGATGTCGGCTACAAGTCAGAGGGGCTGATCCCGATCCACGAATTTAAGGACGGCGACGGAAACGTGGACGTCTCTGTTGATGATGATGTCGAGGTAATGATCGAGTGGTGGGATGAGGAAGAAGAGCGCGTGATCCTGTCCAAGGAAAAAGCCGCCAAGGTCAAAGTCTGGGATGCCATCAGGGAAATCTACGAGGCCGACAGCACCATCGAAGGCGTGATCACAAACCGCGTCAAGGGCGGTTTCTCCGTGGATGTCGGGGTTCAGGCGTTTCTGCCGGGATCTCAGGCTGACCTGCGTCCGATTCGCAACCTGGATGAAATGGTCGGCAATACATTCGAGTTCAAGGTTTTAAAATTCAACCGCAAGCGCAATAATATCGTGCTTTCCCGCCGGGTCCTTCTGGAAGCCGAGCGCGAGACGAAACGGGCGGAAACCCTGGCCGGCATCGAGGAAGGCAAGGCCATGGAAGGCACGGTCAAAAATATCACCGAATACGGCGTATTTGTCGACCTTGGCGGGGTCGACGGCCTGCTTCATATCACCGACATTTCCTGGGGCCGTGTAAAGCACCCGTCCGAACTTTTCGCAATAGGTGATCCCATCAAGGTGATGATCCTTTCTTTTGATCAGGAAAACGAGAGGGTATCGCTTGGTATGAAGCAGCTTGTGCCCGATCCATGGAGCTTTGCCGAGGAAAAATACCCGGTGGGCACAAAAATCACAGGCCGCGTTGTCAGCCTGACCGACTACGGAGCATTCGTTGAGGTCGAAGAGGGAATTGAAGGCTTGATTCACGTCTCTGAGATGTCCTGGACCCGCAAGGTCCGACATCCTTCCAGGGTGGTTTCAGTGGGTGACCATGTCGATGCCGTGGTGCTGGATATAAAGCCGGAAAGCCGCCGGATTTCTCTTGGAATGAAACAAACCATGCCGAACCCGTGGGATGTGATTAGTGAAAAATTTCCGGTCGGCTCGGTTATTGAGGGCAAAATCAAGAACATTACCGATTTCGGTGTCTTTATCGGAATAGACGACGACATTGACGGACTTGTCCATATATCCGATATTTCCTGGACCCAGCGCGTCAAGCATCCCTCTGATATATACAAGAAGGGGGATACAGTCCAGGCAAAGGTGTTGGACATTGACAAAAGCAATGAGCGTTTTTCCCTGGGCATCAAGCAGCTCCATGACGATCCCTGGAAGACCGTGGGAGAGCGTTATCCGGTGGGCACGGATATAAACGGCACAGTTACGAATGTAACCGACTTTGGCATCTTTGTAGAACTCGAAGAGGGCATCGAAGGACTGGTCCACGTATCCGAGATCAGCAAGGAAAAGATCAAAACCCCTGTCGGCATGTATAATGTGGGTGATCAGCTCACGGCCCGTATAATAAATATAAACACCGAAGAGCGCAGGATCGGTCTTTCAATCAAGCGTTTGGAAGTCGACGACGAACAGGAACTGCTCCATGAATACGTAAATAATTCAAAAGCTGCGCCCTCTAGTTTTGGAGAGCTTCTCAAGGAAAACCTGCGGGAAAAGTTAAACGGTGATACGAGTAAGTCGGACGACGAATCCCCTGAAGCCGAGCAGGCTGCGGCCGGGGCCGTGGAAGATTCCGGCGGCGACGAAGCTGTGAAGCAGGAAGATGATTCAGTGCAGGACTCAGGCGATAAGGAAGATCACCTGTAAATTTCAGGCGTAAAACCCGACCGGCGAAATGATCGTAAACCTGATACAGGAGGGCAGGCATATAAGATCAGTATGCCTGCCCCAATGTTTCCGATCCGCCGGTTTTTTGTTTAATTTTCGAAAAAGGCTGGCGCATCATGTTTTCCCGAAGACATCCCTATTTGTTTTTTTTGCTGGTTTTGGCCGGTATCATAGCGGGATGTATGGTTGTTGTCTCCGTTATTTCCTTTTTTGCAGAAGACAAGGGAGAAATGAAATTCGGAGAGAAAGTGGGGGTAATAGAGGTTACAGGCGCAATTCTTGATCCCGCCCCTGTGCTCGATAGCTTAAAGCGATTTCGCCAGGCTGAAGCCGTAAAGGCCATCGTGGTAAGAATAGATTCTCCGGGCGGAGCTGTGGGGCCCTCCCAGGAAATCTATGGCGAGATTCGTAAAACCATTGAAAAAAAGCCGGTTATCGCCTCCATGGGCACCGTCGCCGCCTCGGGCGGATACTACATTGCATCTGCGACAGAAGGAATCATGGCCAATCCGGGCACCATTACAGGCAGCATCGGGGTGATCATGGAATACACCAATTTACGGGAGCTTTTTGAAAAGATAGGGTTGTATCCGGTAATCATCAAGAGCGGCAAATACAAGGATACAGGCTCGCCGCTTCGGAAAATGACAGAGGATGAGGAAAAGCTGCTGCAAAATTTTGTTGATAACGTGCACCGGCAGTTCGTGGAAGACGTGGCTGCAGGGCGGCAAATGGATAAACAAAAAGTGGCCGAAATCGCAGACGGCCGCATCCTGAGCGGGCAGACCGCCCTGGAACACGGTCTGGTTGACCGGATGGGCAACCTGGCAGACGCTGTGGACTGGGCCGCAGAAAAAGGGGGCATCAAGGGGAGGGTTAAGACAATTTATTTGCCTGAAGAAGAACCCTCTCTTGTAAAATATCTTCTGGAGACCACAGGCGCACAGGTTCGGCAGTGGCTTGCCCGGACCGAAACAGGAGTCCTTTCCGGCGGTTATATGTATGATCCTGCTGCAGCTCGTTAATCTTTATACTATATCCAGATCGCCGAGTCCTTCTCTTAATATTTCGGGTTCGTCGCCGATAAGCGATATTACGCTGGAAGGTTCTCCAGGGACCGGCCCGCCGTCGATAACCAGATCGAGACTGTTTTTGAAGTGTTCTTTGATAAAGGACGGGTCGTTGAAGATTTCACCCTCCGGGGTGGCGGCGCTGGTAGAAATGATGGGATTGCCGAGGTTTTTTACCAGTTCTATGCAGATGTTGTGATCCGGCACCCGGATGCCCACGGTTTTGCGCTTTGCAAGCATAATTTTTGGCACCTGGCGCGCACCTTCCAGGATGAATGTGTAAGGGCCGGGCAATAGCCGCTTCATTGTCTTATACGCATAGTTGGTGACCTTGGCGTAATCGCTGATGTTTTTCAAATCAGAGCAGATGAAGCTGAAAGGTTCGCGCTTGTCCCTTTTTTTGAGCTGGTAGACGCTTTCAATGGCCTTTTTGTTCATCAGGTCGCAGCCGATGCCGTAATAGGTGTCCGTGGGATAGGCGATAATGCCGCCCTGCCTTAATACGGCAATAGCCCTGGCAACAAGTCTGGGTTGCGGATTTTCGGGATTGATTTGAATCAGCATGAGCATTCCGGCTTTTTTGAGTTATATTTTGAGATCATTGTTTTATGGTTTATTATTGTAAGCCCAAAGTACTGATATGTAAACCCTTCGGAGCCGTAATTTCTTTAAATATAATCAGATTATCTTATCATTTTGCGGGAGGAAAAGATGGAGAATCAACCGCTTCAAGAGGCATATTCGTTTGACGATGTATTGTTGCTGCCGGGCTATTCGGACGTGGTGCCAAACCAGGTCAGCACTGCCACCCGGCTGACGAGAAATATTGATCTTAATATTCCGATTAGCAGTGCGGCAATGGATACGGTAACAGAGGGCCGAACCGCCATCAGCATGGCCCGGGCGGGAGGTATCGGTTTTGTTCACCGTAACATGAGCATAGAGAGGCAGTGCCACGAAGTAAAGCACGTAAAGAAGTCGGAAAGCGGTATGATAGTGGATCCCGTTACTACAGAGCCTGATGTCCCCATCCGCAAAGTGTTGAACCTCATGGAACAGTACCGGATATCAGGGGTTCCTGTTACCCGCGGCGATAAACTGGTGGGCATTGTCACCAACCGGGATCTGAGGTTTGAAACCGACCTTGAAAAAAGGGTCGAGGAAGTAATGACAAAGGAGAAGCTGGTAACGGTTGCCGAAGGCATCAGCCTTGGCGAATCCAAGAAGCTTCTCCACGAACACCGCATTGAAAAACTTCTTGTGGTCGGCCCGGAAGGTAAGCTGACCGGGATGATTACCATTAAGGATATAGAAAAGCTGAAGAAATACCCGGATGCGTGCAAGGACAGTCTGGGAAGGCTGCGCGTGGGAGGCGCGGTCGGAGTGGGAGACGACATGGAAACAAGGGCGGAAGCCCTGGTGCAGGCGGATGTGGATATATTGCTGGTGGATACCTCGCACGGGTTTTCAACCAACGTGATCAATGCAGTAAAGAAGTTGAAAAAGATGTTTTCCGATGTTGACGTAATAGCAGGCAATGTGGGAACTCCGCAGGGAGCCGAAGCGTTGATGGAAGCGGGTGTGGATGCCGTAAAAATAGGTATTGGCCCCGGATCTATCTGTACAACCCGTATTGTGGCGGGTATCGGCGTGCCGCAGTTGACGGCAATCATGAACTGCCGGCCGATTTCGGATAAAACCGGTGTGCCGATTATTGCAGACGGAGGGATCAAGTATTCAGGCGATATTACCAAGGCCCTGGGAGCGGGTGCGCACTCGGTGATGATCGGCGGGCTTTTTGCCGGAACCGAGGAAAGCCCGGGTGAAAAGATCATTTACCAGGGCAGAAGCTACAAAGCCTATCGGGGCATGGGATCGCTGGAGGCCATGCAGGAAGGAAGCAAGGACCGTTACTACCAGGGAGAAGAGGTGGAGGCGGACAAGCTGGTGCCCGAAGGCATAGTAGGCCGGGTCCCCTATAGGGGGACTATCGGGGAAAATGTCTATCAGATGGTCGGCGGGCTAAGGTCCGGCATGGGATACGTGGGCAGCAATACCATCCAGGAACTGCGTGAAAAGGCCCGTTTTATAAAGATCAGCCCTGCAGGCCTTCGGGAAAGCCATGCTCACGATGTTATAATTACGAAAGAAGCACCGAATTACAGCCTCGATTAAGGCCACACTATGACAGTCAATAAGCCCGGTTTCGTTCATCTCCACGTTCACACTGAATACAGTCTCCTTGACGGAGCCATAAGGATCGGGGATCTGCTGGCAAGGGCAAAGCACTACGAGATGCCGGCCGTGGCCATTACCGATCACGGCACCATGTTCGGGGTGATGGACTTTTATAAGCAAGCCTGTAAAGCCGGCATCAAGCCGATTATCGGCTGTGAATGCTATATGGCCCCCCGCACGCTGCATGACAAGACCCCTTCAGATCACAGAGGCATGAGCCATCTGCTTTTGCTGGCCCGAAACCAGATCGGTTACAAGAACCTGTGTCGGCTTGCCACCATTGCCAGCATTGAGGGCTTCTATCATAAGCCCCGTATCGATAAAGAGATTTTAAGGGATCATGCAGAGGGCCTCATCGGGATGTCCGCCTGCATTAAGGGTGAGATTCCCATGAGAATCCTGGAAGGCAGGCCCGAGCAGGCCGAAGAAGCAGCCAGATTTTACCAGAGTGTTTTCGGAGAGGGGAATTTTTATCTCGAGATCCAGCACAACGGCATGGAGGACCAGGACAAAGTAAACCGCGCCCTGCTGGACATGGGACAGCGCCTGTCCATTCCGGTTGCCGCCACCAATGACTGCCATTATCTGGATGCAGGAGACGAACGGGCCCACGAAGTGTTGCTGTGCATCCAGACCGGAAAGACCATGGAGGATGAAGACCGGATGCAGTTTGGGCAGGGAGAGCTGTATTTCAAGTCCGCCGCAGACATGGAAGCAGCCTTTCCCCACTGCCAGCAAGCTCTTGCCAATACGGGCCGGATCGCCGAGCAGTGCAACGTGGAGTTTGATTTTAACACTCATCATTTCCCCAGGTTTAACCAGAGCGATGAGCGTTCGGAAGCAGAGTTGTTCGAAGAAAAGGTTCGGGCCGGCTATGAAGAGCGCATGAAAAAGCTCCGGGAAAGAAATCCGCAACTCGACGAATCGGTCTACCGGGAGCGCGTGGATTACGAGATCGGGATAATCAATTCCATGGGGTTTCCGGGCTACTTTTTGATCGTGGCCGATTTTATAGAATATGCCAAAAATAGCAATATCCCGGTGGGGCCGGGCCGGGGGTCTGCAGCGGGCAGCCTGGTGGCCTATGCCCTTGGTATCACGGATATTGATCCGATTGAAAACGGCCTGATATTTGAAAGATTTTTAAATCCCGCCCGGCTCAGTATGCCCGATATTGACGTTGATTTCTGCATCCACGGAAGAGACGAGGTCTTTCATTACGTGGTTGACCGCTACGGAGGTCCCGATTATGTGGCCCAGATAATTACCTATGGAAAGATGAAGGCCAGGGCGGTTATCCGGGACGTTGGCAGGGCGATTAATATTCCTTTGCCGGAAGTCGATGAAATCGCAAAGATGGTGCCTGAAACTCCGGGCATGACCCTGGAAAAGGCTATGGAAACCGAGCCCAGGCTTTCAGAGCGGGCACAGTCCAATCCCGCCATAGGCGAGTTGATCGAGATTTCCCGGGTCTTGGAAGGCTTAAACCGCCATGCCTCCACCCATGCAGCAGGCGTGGTCATAGGCGACAAACCCCTTGTGGAGTATTTGCCCTTGTACAAAGGCAAACGCGGGGAAGTGCTAACCCAGTTCGACATGAAGATGGTGGAGACGATCGGGTTGGTGAAATTCGATTTTCTGGGCCTGCGCAACCTCACAATCATGCAAAATGCCTTAAATATAATCGAGTCTCAGGGAAAGACTCCGCCGGATCTCGGAAATCCCGAGCTTGCAGACGAAAAAACTTATCAGCTTCTGTCTGCCGGCAACACAACCGGGGTGTTTCAGCTGGAAAGCTCCGGGATGAAGGATCTTTTAATCCGGATGAAACCGGAGAGTTTCGCAGAAGTAACCGCCCTGGTGGCGCTGTATAGGCCCGGTCCGATGGGCAGCGGTATGCATGACGATTACGTGGAGCGAAAACACGGCAGAAAGCCTGTTGAATATCTGATCCCCGAACTCGAGCCGATCTTAAACGTTACCTACGGTGTGATCCTCTACCAGGAACAGGTCATGAAAATCGCAGGCTCGGTGGCCAATTATTCCATGGCCGAAGCGGACAGTCTTCGCAAGGCAATGGGAAAGAAGATTTCCGAGGTAATGGCCGAACACAGGGATCGGTTTGTAAAGGGCGCCATGGAAAACGGCATTGAAAAGGGCAAGGCAGAAGAGCTTTTCGAATTGATCGAAACCTTTGCCGGATACGGATTTAACAAGTCCCACAGTGCCGCCTATGCCATGATCGCTTACCAGACCGCCTATTTAAAGGCGCATTTTCCGGAAGAATTCATGGCGGCTGTGCTGACATCTGAAATGAACTCCTCGGACAACGTGGCCAAGTATATTGCAGAATGCCGAAACATGAACATCGCCATTTTGCCGCCGGACATCAATGAAAGCGACAAGGGCTTTACGGTTTCCGGGGACAAGATCCGTTTCGGTTTGGCTGCGGTGAAGAACGTGGGGGAATCCGCAATTGACTCCATTCTTGAAATTCGCGGGGAGAGCAGGTTCGCATCTGTTTTTGATTTCTGCCAGCGGGTCGATCTGCGCAAGGTCAACAAACGGGTTCTCGAAAGCCTGATACAGTGCGGTGCTTTTGATTCCATGGGCCACACTCGTGCTGCACTCATGGCTTCGGCCGAAGACGCCATAGATTACGGCCAGCGAGTGCAGAAGGAAAAAAGCGATCCTCAGATGTCGCTTTTCGGTGGCGGTCAGCAGGAGGTGGATACAGTAAACGCCCCTGTTATTGAGGACTTGCCTGAGTGGGACGAAAAGCACCTGCTGGAACTGGAAAAAGAAGCTATCGGTTTCTACATTACAGGGCACCCCCTGGACGAGTACAGGGACTTGATGGAAAAATACGCCAATGTGGACGCTCTTTCCATAAAAGAAGACCGGGTGGCCGACCAGGAGATTGTCAGGCTCGGCGGTATTATTAAGAACATAAAGAGCATTATGACGAAAAAGGGCGAGCCCATGGCATTTCTGGATATAGAAGATATCCACGGGGCGGTCGAAGTCACGGTCTTTCCAAAACTCTATGCATCGGTTCAGGATGTTTTGCTGGTGGATACCCCTGTTTTTGT
>JAIPDT010000117.1 GCA_021737545.1 Desulfobacteraceae bacterium | reverse complement strand
TCCATTCCGTCCAGCTTCGGGCCCCAAAAGGCAAGGCGCTTTTCCCTGGAAAAGAACCTGTATAAACGGTTCCAGAAAAACCGCACCCCGTAATAAGGCATATCCGTCAAAGGCACAAAGCGCGCCTTACGGGCTAAATACGGAATATCCAGCTCCGCTTTCCAGCGCTTTATGGCAGATCCCACCGCATCCAAACCGTCCCTGCGGATAAAAATATATTTTGTCTCAGGCACCACCCGGTCCACAAACCCCACCCGAAGTGAGTTGGCGCATGTTTTTTCCACCACCGTTTGCGCCTGGTATTTTCTTTCCACCCAGTCAAACTGCCTGCGGATATACCTGCATACTTCCGGCCTTGCCATATCTGGCGTAAATTCATCAGAAGGATGCCTCACATTACCATGCCGCCAGATATAATTGATCTCGTCGCACGGCCAGGTAGCCACACCCGGCAATGAAGTCAACACATCACGCAGCATATTGGTTCCGGAGCGGGGAGCACCGATTATCACTACCTTTTGGTTCATATATTTCTTGCCTTTTCAGCAACTTCATTTATCAGGTTTGACCATTTATTGAGAATCTTTTCTTGGTCAAAATACTTTTTTTCTGTGTCACGGGCTCGCAAAGCCATCTCCTGAAGTCTTTTTCTATCATTTACCAGTTCAACAACAGCATCGGCAAGTTCCTCCGGATTATTTGGGCTAACAGCGATCCCCACTTTTTCCTGCCGGACAAAATCAGCCAGCTCACTATCAGGTTCCACTGAAACAAGCAGCGGCCTGCCTTCTCCAAGACAGGTCATTGTTTTGCTTGGAAACGCAAATTGATAGATGCCGGGTGTCAGTGTAACAAGGCAGAGGTCTGCCGTTTGAATAACCCTTCGTGTGATGTCGATCGGCTGATGGGAAAAAAATTTGATGCGATCTTGCAACAATGGACCTGCAAGCGACTTAAGTAGTTTCACAGCCCGGCCTTCCCCAAGAAAGACAAGCTCCACATCTGACTTTGAAGCGATTTTATGCATCGCTTCAACTACGGCCTCCAGGCCCTGAAAACGGCCGATATTGCCGGCAAACAGCAGGCGGAAACGAGCCTCAGGCTTTTGTAAGCCCTCGGGAAGCGCAACATTTTTATCTTGTGAAAATGAGGGCAGATTAAAATTATTAATAACGGAAATATTTGAATCCGTCGCTGCCGGCCTTCTTAAAATCGCCTCCTTCATGTTCCGGGATAAGACAACAACTCGGTAGGCAGAATTACAGGTCACTGTATCGATACGCCTCAAAAGGGAGAAAACAGCCGGATTGCGAAATTCCCCGGATATGCGTCCGATTTCCGGGTGGATGTCCATACAGTGGTAAATAAACCGGGCACCTGTAAGCCTAGCAGCCGCACAAGCCGTGGATCCGAAAACCACAGGAGGTGCTGTTGATGACATTATGAAATCATAAGGCCCATTTTTGCAGGCCTGAAAAATTATGCTCCAGGCAAAGCGGGCAGCGTTTATCAACCGGGTTAAGGGGCGGCCATGTTCAGAGGGCAGGTCCAATCGCTTTACTCTCACGCCGTCCAGCACCTGTTCTACCGGCTGCTTTTCTATCCGGGCATCTTTTTTATAGGACGGCTGGCTTGAAAGCACGTCCACACTATGGCCTTCTGAAGCCCAGTGTGAAACGATAGTGCGCAGTATTGATGCATAAGGCGGGGTGTCGGGCCAGTAGTACCTGTGAATGGCTAAAATACGCAATTTTTGGGGGTCATGTGCGCTTGTCATACATAGTCATGACGGCGTATGCCGTCCCATTCATTGCTAAGCCTTGCTGTTCCGAGAATCAAATTTACAACCCGCTGCGATACATTGGTGACCTTATAATCGTCCGGCACCGGGGGGATCTGCCCGTTTTCCCATGATTCGGTCACGGCCTCCACAGCCTGGAGAATCACACCGGAATCCAAACCCGTAAGGACAATACTGCCTGTATCCAAGCCTTCCGGTCGCTCCATCGATCTCCTGACGGTAACAGCAGGAAAACCTAAAATGGAGGACTCCTCCGTTATGGTGCCGCTGTCTGAAAGCACGCAAAATGAATCTTTCTGCAGCCTATTATAATCCAGAAACCCGAAGGGTTTGGCAAAAACCAGGCCTTCACCCTCATAAGGGACACCCAGGGATTCAAGGCGATTGCGGGTCCGCGGGTGCGTGGAGACCAAAACCGGCATGCCAAAACGTCTGTGCACCGCGGATAGTGCATCAAGCAGCGCTGCCAGATCTTTTCGGCTGTCCACGTTTTCTTCCCGGTGAATGCTTGTCAGAATGTATTTTCCCGGCCCGAGACCTTGTGTTTCAAGTATGCCTGAAGACTTTATGTCCGGTAAATAATGGGTAAGCACCTCTTTCATGGGAGATCCGGTCAGGTAAATCCGCCGGTGCGGCAATCCTTCGGAAAGAAGATGCCGCCGGGCATGCTCGGTATAGACCAGATTGAAATCCGCAATATGGTCCACCAGCCTCCGGTTGACCTCCTCGGGGACATTGGGGTCGAAGCTGCGATTGCCCGCCTCCATATGATAAACCGGTATCTTAAGGCGTCTGGCCATTATCGCCGAAATCGAGCTGTTTGTATCTCCCAGGATCAATACCGCTTCAGGATGGTGCTCTTTTAAGACTCCCTCGATTTTGATCAGAATGTTGCCCAGAACAGTTCCAAGGGATGATGCGTCCACATCGAGGTAAACATCCGGCTTTCTGAGCCCCATCTCCTCAAAAAAAATATCATTTAACTCGTAGTCATAGTTCTGCCCGGTGTGGACAATAACGTGGTCAGTATAGCGATCCAGGGCGGCCATTACCCTGGACAACCGGATAATTTCCGGCCGGGTGCCGACAACGGTCATAACTTTTATTTTGGACTGAGACATCTTTTACACCTCGGCATGAAAAGTATCCGGGTCATCCGGATCAAAAAACTCATTGATCCAGAAAATCGTGTACACGTCACTATCCCCGATATTTGTAATGTTGTGTGTATACCAGATCGGCATGTCCACAAAAGCCGGGTTTTCATCCGCATTGATCTCAAAATCCAAAACCTTATCTGATCCGATCCGCCGCAATTGAATTAACGCTTTGCCCCTGATAACGGCAAAACGCTCAAATTTGCGGATGTGATAATGATTGCCGCGTGTCACGCCGGCAACTGTATTGGAAAACGAAACCTGACCACCCGTGCCGTCCAGCTTTATCACCTCAACGAAACTGCCGCGATTATCAGCGTGCGGAGTCAACCGCACGGGATAGAAATCTTCAGGTTCGATGTAGCAGACAAAAGTATTGAAAAGACATTGCTGGAAATAATTCTTTACTTCAGGGATTATTTTTTGATCAAAGTAGATATTTTTATATAATTGAAGCAATTCAAGGATTTCCGAGACTTTTATCTCAACTCCGTGGGGACCAAAATAGGGATTTTCTACAACTTCTCCCCGCATGATTCTGATCATTTCCCGGCACAGGTCGTTTACATAAATCAATCGAATCGTATTGTCCTGATAAATTTCCGGGGATTCTCCATGGGTCAGCTTGTAACAGAACGTCGCCACCACGGAATTGTAATTCGGCTTTCCAAAAGGACCGAACACGTTTGGGATAACCAGTCCGGTGAATTTGCCGCCACAATTTTCAGCCCATTTGTCAAACATCCGCCGGCACTCAAGCTTTGCTGCGCCATACGGATTATCGCTTTCTTCCTGCGTGGATGAGGAAAAAAGCACATGCGGGGCAACATTTTCAGCATCCATTGCAGAAATCAGGCGCCTGGCCAGGTCGACATTTCCCTGATACAGCGCCTCAGGGTTCTCATGCCGATTAATTCCTGCCAGATGCACGATCACATCACACTTTCTGACAAAATCCCGTAGAGCATCCTCGGAGTGCAATGTTTCCCGAGGGCACGGAATTCTTTTTACATCATTTTCCAGCCCCAGGCAATTGTACAAATGGGACCCAATAAATCCTTGCTGCCCGGTAATGCCGACTCTTATCATACTCGTTAAACCCCTAAATCTTCTCGAATGAAATCAAGTTTCAAAAGCATCTTTTTGGTACCTTCCAGATCAAGGAGCTCGGTATTGTGAGAGTGATACTGTTCTGCTTCCTGTAACCGGGTATCGCCGTTTGAAAAATACAAATTGTAATTCAAATCCCTGTTGTCCGGCGGAATGCGGTAATAATCTCCCATATCCACGGCCTTTACCATGTCTTCTTTGCTTACAAGGGATTCATAGAGCTTTTCCCCGTGCCTGGTGCCGATGACCTGAATTTCGTTGTTTGCTTCATAAAGCTCAATCAAGGCCCTGGCCAAAGTCTCAATAGTGCTTGCCGGGGCTTTTTGTACAAACATGTCTCCCTGCTCACCATTTTCAAAAGCAAATAATACCAGTTCAACCGCGTCTTCAAGTGTCATCATGAACCGGGTCATTTCAGGATTGGTAATTGTCAGAGGCTTTCCTTGCTTGATCTGGCTTACAAAAAGGGGGATAACAGACCCCCTGGAGGCCATCACGTTGCCGTAACGGGTGCCGCACATAACCGTCCCGCCCTCGCAAATATTTCGCGAACGGGCGATCATGACCTTTTCCATCATGGCCTTGCTCATGCCCATGGCATTGACCGGGTAAACAGCTTTGTCAGTGCTCAGGATTACCACCCGATTCACGTTATTTCGAACTGCGGCTTCAAGCACGTTTTCCGTGCCCATGATGTTGGTCTTTACGGCTTCCAGGGGAAAAAACTCGCAGCTCGGCACCTGTTTTAAGGCAGCTGCACTAAAAATGTAATCAACCCCTTCCATGGCATTGCTCACGCTCTGCTGGTCGCGCACATCACCGATGTAAAACTTGAGTTTTGCGTCATTGTATGCCCGCCGCATATCATCCTGCTTTTTTTCGTCCCGGCTAAAAACCCGGATTTCTTTTATCTCCGTGAAGATCAGACGTTTGACTGCGGCAGTGCCGAATGAACCTGTTCCGCCGGTTATGAGAATGGTTTTGTCATTAAGCATAATTTTTCAAACTCGCAGATTGTAGTTCAAGCACCCTAAGTCATGGGGTTTTGCTTTACAGCCCTGTAAAACATTTCCCGGTTTTTATCTAAGACCCCGGACTCATGAATAAAATTCGATGCATAATATATTGCCTTTCGTTTTATCTTTACAAGCTCCTCATCACTCATATGAAACACGGTCTCAATAATTCCGGCAAATTGCTCCGGTGCGCTTAAAGGTATATCCCAGCCCACCCCCTTTTCCTGAAGACCGCGCCATGGTGTCTGATCACTTATCAAAACAGGAAGACCCGCCGCCAGTGCCTCGTATATGACATGGCCGAAATTTTCCCCCCGGGTCGGAAAAAAAAACAATGCATGCTGGACCAGTACTTCTTCCACCCGTTCATGGGGCAATAAACCATGATAGCTTACCTTAATATTCTCCGGCAAATCTTGAATCATCCTCTGGCATTGTTGCCAATAATTCTCATCGAAAATGCTGCCATAAATATTGAAATCAACCGGTATCTTAACATTGGCAAGCACCTGTAAAGCAAAATCCAGATTTTTCTTATGCGTGATCCGGGAAAGAAATACCACTTTCAGCGGATTCCTGCTCCCTGCGACAGAATGCTCGACTTTTTGTTCGAGGCTTGACATAAGAGGCGGCAGATTTGGCGCGATACTTATATTTTTTGCTGTTTTCCCCAGAGTTTGTTGAATGTCTGCGGCTTCATACTCACTTGACGCCTGCCAGATAAGATTTTGGTACAGACCCAGGGCCCAAGTGAGACCCAAGTAAGGCCTTTTTTTCCAAGCCTTTAAATCAAGTGCTCCTGTCGAAAACTGGCCACGCGGAGCAATAATACATGGCTTTTTCGGCGCCAGTCCCAGCCGCCTTGACAAAAGCGGCAGCGCGGTAAACTCAAAAGAAAAAAAACTGTTCAGATACAACACGTCATGCGGCGTTTTCCGCAACAATCCCGAAACTCCCGGCAGTCGTGTGGTGCGCGGAGAACCATAAAATACCCGTGCCTTGCCCACGGTGTTCCAAGAGTCAATCTCTACATTTGGATACGGTTCGATATCCAGTGCATCCCGATCCCGGGTGACGATCCAAAAATCAAACTCATCGCCCAGATGGTCCACCATGTTGGCAATGGTGCGCACCGGGCCTCCGGACTTATAGCCTGGAAGGTAGCAGGTGACGAAGGTTAAGATATTAGGGTTAAGCATACTCTTCAATCAACTCAAGCGGCGGGTTTTATATGTTTGTATTGAGTCAAGGGACGCCCTGCTCTTGGGATATAAACAATTACCATTAAAGCCACATAAAAAACAATAAAGCTGCGCGTAAATGACAGTAACCCTATAAGTGTTCCCCCTTCGATCAAGCCAAAAATTGACCTAATAGAAAAAATATAATAAGCTAAAAAAAGATAATTCCGACTTGAAACAAAAAAACTATAAATAAAACGAAATCCATAGCCGTAAATAAAAGCCCACAAAATTAGGCCGCAAAATCCATTGTAAAGAAAACAGTCGCCAATATATAGTATGCTGACAGAATTGATAAAGTTGCCTTTAAGGTTATATCCAAAAAGATAATGACCTTGAAGATGACCCTGAGTTAGGATTGGTTTTTCAGGATAAAGAAATCTAGGAATAAAAAACCAGAAAAACAATTCACTTTTAGAAAGAGAATTCTCTCTAAACTTTTCATTATTTTTATCATTTTGGAAAACAAGGTGCACTTCCTCAAGATACGAAATTCTATCAAACAATTTTCCTGGCGCTTCAGTTAGCTGTTTTATCTCTAAGGCCGACGAGTTGGGGACGCTAATGCTTGAATTTTTTCTAAGCATGTTAACTGCTGGATACACAATAGTTATAAAAACCAAAATAATAACTATACCAGAAAAAAACAGTTTTAAGTTTATTTTTCTACCTTTTGAATAAAAATTAATCAATAACAGTACAATAAAAGGCAACAAAAAAATTCCCTTTGATTTGACAGCAACAGCAGTTGCAAAAAATACAACAATTAGAAGAAATATTGTTAGGAAGTTAAATTTGTTAAAATAGAATTTTTCTTTTGTTAACTGCACAGTCAATAAAAAGGCAGCAAAGCTTCTTAATACGTGAAGAATATTATCATAGCCGGGTAGATTTTTTTCTAAAGCTGAAGCCGTCATCGACAACTCTACCCCTGAGATAATTGTCAAAACAGCGGAAAATATCCCTATGGCCAAGGCAATTGACCGTAGCTTTAAAAACGGCTTCGATGTATATTTCTGTAGAGAGTTTCTCTCTGGTACGATTTTAGCTATTCGTTGTCCGATTTTTATCCTGGATTCAGAATAATACCCAATTATAGTAAAAATGTAAGCCAATAAAGCCATTGCTAATGTATGGTTTAAACTATTGTTGTCAAATGGCAAAAACTCTTTTGTTCTACCTATGGTATCAGGTTGTATATACACATAAAGCAAAGGTTGAATCAAAAATGTTGTAACGAGGAGCAAGTTTACAATGGTCAGTGGTTGGACAATATCCTCCTTATAGCAATAGAAGATTGTTATCCCTATCAGGGTGAAAAATAAAAGGATTAAAACTAAGAAAAGTAGCATCTTATATTTAAGGGAAGTGTTTTACGAAAATTGTTGCTATCTATTGTAACCAATGAGACAATTCCCGCCCCATAATACTGGACAGCAATCCAATATCCTCTTTGAAATAGTCGCGAAGGGTTTCTTCCATTTCCGGCGACAATTTTTGTTTTCCGTCGGGCTTTCGATTGTTCAGGCGGCTTATTATGCGCCCAATGCCAATTCCTTTTCCGTGTAATCCCAACTTTGTCTTTACGAGACCCGCGATACGCAGCGACTGTGATATCAATGGAAAACGGGGCAACGCGCGTGCATTCTCCACAGGGAAATCCTCCCGGCCATCGTCTTCGACTTCCAGAAATTCAAGCACGCGTCTGTACTCACGCCTCGGGTTGGATTTCATATCTTCCAAAAAAATTACCAGCACCTGGTGCCGAAATACAATTTGAAAAAGTCTTTCCATTTGCAAACCAAGCATGCAGACTTCATCATAAAAAAGGATTTTTTTATCAGGGCAGGTGGCTGGCACATTTTCTCCTCGATGTCTTGCTTCTTGCAATCGCCATGCAACTTTAAGTGATGGTTCAGATTCTATGCCCATTTTGAGTAGTTGGGCGTGACGAGATTGAACCATTTCTATCGGTGAGCGTAAGCATACAATAAAACGCGCAGATGGGCAGTAATTTAAAATGTTGGGCACAGCTTCCTCTGACATCAGATAGCCGGTTGTTGCTTCGCCGACAGCTTTATGCCTCGACGAGCTCTTTTTAAATAATTTCTCATATTCTTCAAGTGAGGCTGGCCGGCCAGGAGCTGAATAATCAGTATTAAAATACTGCGGCTCCTTCGGCTTGCTCATAAAAATGTTTGGATGCTCTCCCAGCCAAGAGGCCAAAGACGTTGTGCCGCATTTCGGAGCTCCAATGATAAAAAAGTTCGGTCTTTTCATTTTAGGTGTATCAATTTAGCTCAGCAACGACCTGATCATACGGAATCGGCAGTGAGTTGCAACAAGCTGTGATCAAGGGTTCAAAAATTGTCTCCCGGCGGCCATTAAATCGCCGGTTGTATCTATAAGCAAATTCAGCAAGGTATCGGTTTAGATGTTTATTGGATACAAACGTATGAGTTCCCCCAATCCAGGTTTTCAGCCGTTCAATGGTACGATGAACATTCGGGAGTTCTTCACCAGCCCGCTGAGGGTTGTTCAATGCAACACAGTCAATGTTATAGTCCTCGGCTAATGAACGATAAACCGAGACCTTTGCACGACCCCTATAAATCCCAAGGTAACCCCGTTTGAAAGCCTCATTCATTTCCGGTTGTTTTTTCCAATTTCAAAGAAAATAATTTTTATTTTATTGATTTTATTGTGTTTTTATGTCATTATCCCGATATAACATCAACCTTGGAGAGGGATCATGACATACAAGAGAATTGAAGATTGCTTATCATTTGCCGATATCGCTGTGCAAAAATACGCGGATAAAAATCGATCAATGCAGTTTCTGAGCCAGATAGAGAAAACCATCGA
>JAIPDT010000116.1 GCA_021737545.1 Desulfobacteraceae bacterium | reverse complement strand
GTACAAAAACCTCAAGGGAGAGGCCTTTGGGGCAGGCTGCAGATACTGTCTTGATCTCGTCTATCGAAAACTCCCTGGGCAGCACCACCCGGGTGACGTTGGGAAAAAACCGCGCCAGCTTCACAGCGGATGCAAAGCTTATGTTTGCCAGGGTTGAAAAATGGATTTCACCTTTGAACCCGGCCTGGGCAGCCAGAGACAGCACTCCCGGGTCCTGGATGATAAGAGCATCGGGCCGGACCTCGCGTTTGAGCCGCAGCACCAGGTTTCCCGCTTCTTCAAGCTCATCTGGCTTAATCAGACTGTTTAGCGCCACATACACCCTGCTGCCCCTGTCGTGGGCAAGGCGAGTCAGCCCGGCCAGTTCCTTGACCGTAAAATTGTCTGCGGCCATTCGGGCGGAAAACTGCTTGAGCCCGCAATAGACTGCATCCGCGCCCGCTGCCAGAGCCGCCAGAAATGCGTCCCTGTCCCCTGCCGGGGCCAGAATTTCAGGTTTTTTATCGGACAATGATTTTTTTGACATTGGAATTATCGAATTTGCTTTAAATTATTGTCTTTTCACGAGACTGCCACCATTAACTTCTTAAACCTTGAACCTTTTAACTTTCACCTTATCAGACTGGACTTGTCTTCAAAAATGTTTAATGTTATTAAAAAAAGTTACAAATATCAATTCATAATCCATTTGCAGAAAACTTTCAAACAATCGAACAACCCGAAACCGGAAATTAACCTGATTTTACTTAATCACCTGATCATTTTTTCATAAGGACAATACATGAAACTTGCTATAAGCGGAAAAGGCGGTGTAGGCAAGACTACGTTTTCAGCCCTTCTAATCCGGGCTCTAAGCGATCAGGGCAAAAAAGTACTGGCAATAGATGCGGATCCTGACGCCAACCTGGCGGGCGCAATCGGGATTGCGGATGCAGAAAAGATCGTGCCCATATCCGGGATGAAGGATCTGGTCTATGAACGTACTGAAGCAAAGCCGGGAAGCATCGGCGGATTTTTCAAAATGAATCCCAAGGTGGATGATCTGCCGGATTCTCTTTCCGCAAAACTTGACAACATAAAGCTCATGCGTCTTGGAGGGGTGAAAAAAGGAGGTGCCGGCTGCATCTGCCCGGAAAGCACGCTGCTAAAGGCGCTTATTACTCATATTGTGCTTGCCCGAGACGAAGTCGTGGTAATGGATATGGAGGCAGGAATCGAGCACCTGGGCCGGGCCACTGCAGGGGCTGTAGATCGCCTGATAGTGGTGGTTGAGCCGGGCAGAAGAAGCATAGACACCGCCATGCACATAAAGCAGCTTGCTTCGGAAATCGGTTTGAACAAAATTTCCCTGGTAGGCAACAAGGTGCGCGGGAAGCAGGACAGCGACTTTCTGCAAAGCCATCTGTCTGATTTTGAATTCCTGGGGTTTCTGCCTTATGACGAGGCACTGATCGAGGCGGACCTAAACGGCCGTTCCCCTTATGATACTGATTCAAAAGCCGGATCCGAAATACTGCAAATTATAGAAGCGCTTTGATGGTAGAAAAAAAACAATATCCCGGCCGCGCGCGAAAACCCGCACACAAACGTCGCCAACAGTTAAAACCGGGTTCCGATGCCAGCCTTAAAAAGGTATTTGCGGAAATCGGCAAACCGGAGCAGATGCCTTTTCAAGCAGATCCTTTCCAGTTGGAGGCCATTGAGGCCATTGATAAAGGAGACTGCCTGGTAACCGCACCCACCGGAGCGGGCAAAACCTGGATCGCGGTTGAAGCCATCCGCAAAGTATTTAACGCCGGAGGAAAGGCCTGGTATGCCTCCCCTCTAAAGGCGCTTACAAACTCCAAGTACTCAGAATTCTCCGATATATTTGGCGAACAGAACCTGGGCATTTTAACAGGCGACCGCAAGGAAAATGCGGATGCTCCCATAGTTGTCGGCACCACGGAAATCCTGCGAAACCAGCTCTATGACGCAATGCACAAGGGAGAAGACCTGGGCACTGATTTCGTGGTATTAGACGAGGCCCACTTCCTCGGCGACGAGGATCGCGGGGTGGTATGGGAAGAAACCATGATATATCTGCCCTCGCGCATCCCTATGCTGATGCTTTCGGCCACCATCGGCAACGCGGATCAGATCGCGGCCTGGCTGGAATCCATTCGGGCCGGAACCTGCATTATTGTGGAGGAAAAAAAGCGGCCAGTGCCCTTGTACCCGCTTTTTCTGCATCCCTCAGGGACCCTTTTTCCCATGCTGGGTAAAAACAAAAAGAAAAGCGGCACTCAGCTACACAAAAAGGTTTTAAACTTTTTAAAAAACCGTTCGTCCTCAGGCGGAGGATTCGGAGCCGCACTTCCCCGCATGGACGAGGTTATGGCCGTGTTTAGAAAATATAACCTTCTGCCTGCTATTTTTTTCTTAAAATCCCGGGCGGACTGCGACAACGCCCTGCTGTTGTGCTCGAAATACAAGGTCATGGAAGAACCGGAGCGCAAGGCTGAAAGACGCCGCAGAACACAAAAACTGATCGAAAAGGCTCCCCACCTTGCAGATCACAAGCAGATTAAGGACCTTACCGAAAAAGCGGTGGCCGCACATCATAGCGGTCAGCTTCCGGCCTGGAAGCTGGTAATAGAAACCCTGATGACCGAAGGGTATCTGGATGCCGTGTTTGCAACATCCACGGTGGCCGCAGGTGTAAATTTTCCGGCGCGCACCATAGCGTTTTTAAACTCGGACCGGTTCAACGGCCGCGAATTCGCCCCCTTAAACCCCACGGAATTCCACCAGATGACCGGAAGAGCGGGCCGGCGGGGGATGGACAACATCGGCTTTGCCGTGGTCATCCCCGGACGTTTCATGGACACCCGCTACGTGGCAAAGCTCATCCACATGCAGCCCGCAGATGTTGACAGCCAGATCAAGATTGACTTCTCCATGACCCTGAATCTGCTTCTGTCCCATAGCCCTGACCAGGTGCGGAAGCTGCTGGAAAAATCGTTTGCCAACTTCCAGCAACACTCCAGGCGGAAACAGAAAAAGCGCAGATTCGGCACGGCTCCGGATACAGAGCACCTGTGGGCCGAATTCATCCGCCATCTTGACTTTTTAAAAGAAAAAGAATATGTTGCAAGAGAAAATCGGCTGACCGAAGACGGAATATGGGCATCTCAGCTACGCATCGACCACCCGGTAATGGTGGCCGAGGGATTCAGGCGAGGCCTTTTCCCGCAATCCGACCCCGCGCTTCTGGCAGCCATAATGGCCGCGTTCGTAAACGAACGGGAAACCGACGAAGACAGCATTCATCCAAAAGATGTACCCGGGGAACTCGAGGACGCGTATCTTACCATTCGAGAGGGCCTGCGGCCGTTTGCAAAGGAAATGATCGCAAAAGGCTTTTCCGCGCCGATTCTGTTTATGCGCCCTGCCATGACTGTTTATCAATGGGCCGCCGGCAGGGATTGGGATTCGGTGCTCGCCCTTTGGGACAGCGCGGAAGGCGACCTTGCAATGCTTATTATGCGCACCGCAGACAATCTGCGCCACATCCGCAACCTTGAAAACGTTTTTCCCGAGGCAGCGCATAGCGCAAGAACCGCAATGGAGCGAATTCTGCGGGATCCTGTAGTACCGCCCCTTCAAACCGAATAACAGACAAATCGGATGCCGTTTATTCACTGGACAATCCTTGTCTTAAACCTTGCCCTGTCCCTGCTTTCAGCCGGACACGCCCTGTTTTTCAAGCGCACCCCACAATCGGCCCTCGGCTGGGTGGCGGTATGTCTGGCGTTTCCGTTTGTGGGGCCGGTGATCTATTTCATCTTCGGCATTAACCGGATCCGCCAGCGGGCACGGAAACTCGAGATTAAGAGACCGCCGCAAGGCATCGAACCAGGCGGCGGCCGTTCCATTGAAACCGTCAAATACAGTCCCGGGAACCTGGAGGTCTCCCGCGCGGCTGCCGACATCGCCCGCATATCAGACAATGTCACCCGCTTGCCGCTGGTTGGCGGCAACCGCATCAAATCCCTGTACAACGGGGAAAAAGCTTACCCCGCAATGATAAAAACCATTGAGCATGCAAAAGAGAGGGTTTTTCTGGGCACCTACATTTTCGACACCGACTCAACCGGCAGGAAAATGATAGATGCGCTTGCTGACGCACAAAAACGAGGGGTAAAAGTATGCGTGATAGTAGACGGATTCGGGGAGCTTTATTCAAGCCCCCGGGCCAGCACCTTGCTTGCCAGAGCCGGGGTTCCATGCGCCCGGTTTCTCCCGCCCCGGCTGCTGCCGTTTCCCATGCTGCATATCAACCTTAGCACTCACAGGAAAACCCTGGTGGCTGACGGAGAAATCGGGTATACCGGAGGCATGAACATAGGCGACCGGCACCTGGTCGATGCGCCAAAAAACCGCAAGCGGGTTGCAGACACTCATTTCCGGTTCGAGGGTCCGGTGGTGCGCCAACTGGAACACTCATTTCTGGAAGACTGGTACTTTTGTACCGGCGAATCCGTGGAACCGACCGCCTCACATATAGTTTCCAGGGGTACGGCCGTATGCCGCACGATCACGGACGGCCCCAATGAGCCGGTGGATAAGCTCTCCACCATACTGGTGGGAGCGGTGGCCACGGCCCGCAGACGCGTTATGATCATGACCCCCTATTTCCTGCCGTCAGTGGAGATGATATCCGCAATCCAGACCAGCGTTCTGCGCGGCACACGGGTGGATATTGTCCTGCCGGCCAAAAATAACCTGCCCTATATCCAGTGGGCCAGCAACAATATGCTCTGGGAACTTTTGTACTGGGGTGCAAACGTATATTTCCAGCCGCCCCCGTTTGTCCATTCCAAGTTGTTTGTGACAGACGAGGAATACGCCCAGATCGGATCGGCCAACATCGACCCCAGGAGTCTTAAACTAAACTTCGAGTTAAATGTGGAAATTTTTGACCGTGAAACGGTAGACGGAATTTCCGCCCATATTGACAACAGAATAGAACATTCGCGGCAGATTTATCTCGGGGATATCGACAACCGGTCATTTCCGGTCAAGACCAGAGACGCACTGATGTGGCTGTTTTCACCGTATTTATAGCTCTACCAACCAAAAGAAAAATTCTCCGGTCAGATTTGACCCGCCCTGTATTTTTTAATCCGCTCCTTTATACGCCTGGATCGTCGGTTGATAACGGCGCACCCATAGCGCACGTTCTTGCCGAAAAGATCCGGGGAATTGCGCAGATTGTTGCGGATTTTCATCCCGGTGGTGGTCATTTTTCGCAGAATGTTGATCTCCTTGCCCACCACACAGGCTTGCCTGTTTCTTACCGCATCCAGGAAAGCTTCCGCGGTTTTCGGGGAAGAGGTACAGGTCACCGCCCGGCCAAGCTGAAAAAGGTTATGGCCGTCCGAGCCGCCGGTTAAGCCCATATCGGTGTTAAAAACCAGTGCTGCGCTTTTAAGATTCCACCTGTGCATGTTTCCGGCGTTTACAACCTCTATGCCGTCTACAGCGGACAAAAGAAAATTCTGGCGCCTACGGGTGAAAACAGGATTGCACACTCCGGTAAACATTGCGCAGTAAGGATGGGGAAAAACAACCACCCCCCTGTACCGCCGGACAGAGGCCACAAGCGACTCCATGGAAAGCCAGGATGACGACATGATCTCTCTGCCAAGATACGGGGTCAGTTCTGTTTCATAAAATCGCACCAGCTCGTCAACAGTATAAAAATAGGCCAGCAGGTGGGCGCCTTCCCTGGAAGTGATCTCGATTCCCGGGATGCTGAAAACATCCCTGTATTCGGAGATACGCACCGCTCCTTCAACAGCGTTGTGATCGGTTAGCGCGATACCGATATTAAGTCTTCGGGCCCTCTCCGCAATTGCAGGAATATCGTTTAGCCCGTCGGAATATCTGCTGTGGAAATGCATGTCCACGACCGTCCAGTTTCTGACAAGGACATCGAGTTCAGGCCTCGCAAAGCGAATCCGGGGAGAATATTCAGGTTCTTCCTGGTTTACCGCTGATGATGCCGAAGAGTTCCGCATTAATCTACGCTCCTTTATATTAATCTATTAAGATAATCCTGATTCTCGAAAAAATCAACATCTGTTTACATACGGCTGATATTTCGAACTATTTGAGGTAAAAGTTGTCAAATAATTATCTTATCTTCGGCAGGACCTCCCGGGCAAACAACTCGCTGTCCTCCGGGTCCAGGAAAATCAATATAAGGCGGGTCATGCCCAACTCCTCAAGCTCCTTTATCCTGTCTATGCACTGCTGGGGATTGCCTGAAATACGGTTATTGAGCTCGTGCTTTATCCCGGCCATCTGAAAGCGCTCCCAGACAGCCGGGGAGATCATTTTTTTCATCTTACGGGTGGCTGCGTCAGGATCGGAACCCATGATGACAAACAGGGCGCTTCCAAACCCGAAATCCTCGGCCTTTTCGCCCAATATGCGCCTGATAGCCTGAAACATCTTGTTTAATTCATGGGGCTGGTGGCCATGCACCAACCACCCGTCCCCCAGATCGGCCGCCAACTGCATGGAAGGCCTGGAGTCGCCCCCGATCCAGATAGGCGGGGTCGGTTTTTGCAGAGGCCTGGGCGTCACCTCTGCATTTTCAAGCTTATAATATTTACCTTCAAAGCTCACCTGCGGCTCAGTCCACAAGGACCTGATGATCCGGACCGCCTCCCTTTCTCTTTTCAGGCGTTCTTTATGTTTCTCCCAGGGAAAATCAAATGCCTTGAATTCCCGCTCGAACCAACCGGCACCCACGGAGAGATCCATTCTGCCCCCGGAGAATAAATCCAGCGTAGCCCCCATCTTGGCCAGCAAGCCGGGCCCCCGAAAGGTGGGGATAAGCACCATATGGCTGATACTTATTTTGCTGGTGGCCCCGGCCACATAAGTCATAGCGGTCCAGGCATCATGAATACCGTACTCTTGATCTTCTTCGCCAAAGGGTGCTCCAAAGGGATAGATCATGTGGTCATCGCAAGTAACAAAGTCGTAGCCTACTTCTTCGGCCCGTAAAGCCATCTTAATAAAATCACTCGGCGGAACCGGGGGTATAAAAAAGCCTATCTCTAAACTCATATCTTTCCTCCTCTTCTGACTGAATGATTGCAAAGTCGGGCCGGTTTTTACGATGTACTTTGATAGCCTCTGCGGAGCCTGTCAATGAGTATTTGAACTTTCCTTTTGTCGAACAAGCATTTATGATGGTTTTGTGAAAAAGGGGAGACCCTCCTGTGAAATTACATTTGGAATCATAATGAAAACCATACCGGAAACTTTGGCAAACAGGCTCAAGGAAGCTGTGATGCGGCATGTTCGCAGAAGCGAACAAAGATGCACGCCCCTGGACCTGGAGCGGGGGATTTCCGCCCGCTTCGGCGTATCAGGCAAAACCGTACGAAAAATTGTAAAATCCCTGATTTTGGAAAACCGGCTGGCTTACACCCAGCAGATGGGTCGTACCTTTGTGGAAACATCGATAAATCGCCCGGTTCACGTAGATGAAGACATAATAATCGCCCCTCCGGATATCTCCCCTGTCACGCATGAAGGCCAAATACTTATCCGGATATCGCCGGGTGCCTCGTTCGGCATTGGCGACCATGCCACCACCCGTTCCCGCCCGCCGGCCTTCTTTTCCCTGATTCTGGCAAACCTGCGCTACCCTACGCTGGCAGATTTGCGCGAAAACATCCACCAGGTTTCAGAGGCCGGGGCCCTGCTCGTTTTCTCCGGCTTCAGGGCCCAAGAAACGGGAGATCTCGTTCAGATTTACACTGAATTCGGCTTCCGTCAGATCGACGAGCTCACCGAAAACGGCTGGTGCGGTATGGTTTTGAAAAAAAATAACTAAATCTATCCCGGCTGCAGAGTGTGGTCGATGCAGTCCGGGACTCGTGACAAGTATCCAAATCTCTTTCAAATTGGTGGAAATAATAAATTCGCTCCAGCTTGCTCATGACAATACCCCTCAACAACAAGTTTCAAAACAGGAAAAACACATTGTCACTATATGATATTTTGCCTATGATATAGTTAATTTATAGCAAAAAAAGAAAGAAAAATATATAATCCCAACATAACGGAAACAGGTAGCGTAAATGAGTATACTCTCCGAAAAAATGCACCTAAGAACGATTCTGCAGTCCAAGCGCGCCAACATTTATTACCTGGAGCACTGCCGGGTGCTGGTCAATGCCGGAAGAGTGGAATATCTGACCCAGGACAAGGACAAGCAGGCATACTGGAATATCCCCATTGCCAATACAACGGTGCTGCTTCTGGGAACCGGCACTTCAATCACCCAGGCCGCCGTCAGAATGCTGGCCGCAGCGGGAGTAATGATCGGGTTTTGCGGGGGCGGCGGCACCCCCCTGTTTGCTGCCGCAGAAATCGAATGGCTCTCTTCCCAAAGCGAGTACAGGCCCACGGAATATATCCAGAACTGGCTTTCCTTCTGGTTTTACCCCGAACAGCGCCTTGAGGCCGCAAAAACGCTTCAGGCAGACAGGCTGGAAAACCTTCGCAAAATCTGGCAAAAAGAGATGCTTTATCAACAATACGGCCTTTTTCTCGACGACCCGGCAATAGACAAAAGCTTATCCGGCCTGGAAAAGAATCTGAAAAAAGCCCAGAGCACCCAGGATCTTCTTGAAATGGAGGCCAGAACCACAAAAGCCCTGTACGCCCATGTTGCCGGAGGCCTGGAGTATGAAAATTTCACTCGCGATCATGCCGGAAGCGACAAGGCCAACGTATTCTTAAACCACGGTAACTACCTTGCATACGGGCTGGCCGCCACCGCCCTGTGGGTACTTGGCATTCCACACGGTTTTGCCGTCATGCACGGCAAGACAAGGCGCGGGGCGCTGGTTTTTGACACGGCAGACCTGGTCAAAGACGCCCTGGTGCTGCCCACGGCGTTTATCTGCGCAATTCGCGGCGACAGGGAGCAGGCTTTCAGGGATACGGTTCTCGATCTTTTCATCCGGCATGAGGCCCTGGACCGGATGATCGAATCCATCAAAAAACTGTGCACGCAATACGGCCGGGAATAAACATGATTGTTTTCTTTGTATCCGAATGTGAAAAAAAGGCCCGCAAAAGAACCATCCAGATTCTTGACAGCTTTGCCGAGAGAATCGGAAAATCCACATGGAAGGCCCGCATGACAATGGAGGGCC
>JAIPDT010000115.1 GCA_021737545.1 Desulfobacteraceae bacterium | reverse complement strand
ATGAAATTTTGATTAAAAGCTTGTTGCCGGGGATAATTTATGTCAGTCTGAATTATCCCCGGTGCAAATAATGTGGAAATTTATCAAACAGTTCAAAATAATCAGATAATAAAAGTCCGTTTAAAAAGAAAACCAACAAATACCGGAATAGTAGCTTCGTTCCCCTGAAGAATCTGGTATAGTTTCTTTCTGTAGAACCGGAGCTTTCGCTTCAGCCTATAAAAATAGACATTTTCTGGGCGCTTGACATTAAGGGTCATAAAGGTGGTTTTGACTCAGTGATGGCCAAATCGTTTCAATCTCCATGGACAAAAGGTTTAACTATAATTTATATCCATATCTGTCAGCGATTTTTTTTACTTTTAATCTTAACTGAAAATTTTCTATATATTGAACGAATTTAATACTTCTATCCTTGTCATAAGCTGAGTAATTAGTCTTGCTAGTGCCTATCAAAGATATATCTTTTGGTTTTGTTATATTAAAATTTAAATAAGACTGCAATTTGTTGAATGTGTCTGAATTTTTTAGATCTTCATATCTTACCAAGAAACCGTCAACTAAATGGTGTAGTTCTGCAAACTCCTTTGCTAAGGTAGCCCAAATAGCTCCAAACTGGGTCGGTGTTTTAACCATATGATCGGGCCAAGACCAGAACCAATGTTTCCCCCGTCTTTTATATGAATCCCATGCATTTCGTGGATTTCTAACAAGGAATAAGAATTTAGCTTCAGGAAAAATAAGTTTTAAATATAATGCCGTATTCATATTCCAGCGGACTTCTTTAATCCCCCAACTTTTGTAACCTAACCTTAAGGCCGGTTTTTCAAAAAGATAGTGTATATAAGCACAATGCGCAGACAACATTTCTGAAATTTCTGGATAGAGATTTGCTATCCATTGCTGATTAAGTGAGTCCAGTGAGCGGGAGCTTGCAAAAAAATGAGTATCTGGCCATTCTAAATTAGTAAAAGGAGTCACTTGATCTCGCATTCTCTGGAAGGGTTCGGAATAAGCATAAGGTTCGCCCCAAATTATTCGATCAGACGTCGTGCAAATACGTTGCAGAAAAGTTGAACCAGAACGCCATCCTGCAGAAAATATAAATAATGGAGACTTCTCCTTAATTATCTTGTTATTTAAACTTAATTTCTGAAGCCTCTGTATAGCAGAATAGAAGTTTTTACTATTTTGAAATGTTCTGGAATGAAATTCATTAGCCCCCGGCGTTCCATAAAAGGTATTTAGCATAAATCTTATAGTTTTTTTTGCTTCCACCATTAAATTCATAACCTGAACCCGTAAAAGTTTAAACAATTTAAATTTTACTTTTTTTTAAAAAGACGCCTGTTTTTACGCTATATTAATCTCATCTTTGCCTGGATCTAATTGCTTCACCCAGCAGGTGCAGGAGGTAGATCAGGATGAGGATTGCATCGGTTGCCCATGTAATAAAGATAACTTCCATGAGAAGGCTTATGTCAACAATCTAACTAGGGAATTCGATATTGTGCAAAGAAAGCCCGCACATGTTTTTCGTGATTAGGATCTTCCGGGTCTTTTACAGGGTGTAACACTTTCTTTCTTCGCAACACCAACTCCTCTAACGGCATCGGCAATCCACGCCAATTAATAGCCATAACATGCTCTTTATCTGAAAAATCTTCAAATTTATATCCGCCTGCAGCAACATTTAGTGCAAATAGCAAGTCATCAGCTAAAAACGAGTATTGCAAAAAATCCACATTGTTTTTCAAAACACTAATAAAGGTGTTATAAGCTGCCCGCGAAAGAAAAAAGGCCCCTCCAGTGCACATATGACCTAAACGATAACCTTTTAATTTAGACTTTAAAATCAATTTTAAAAGTAGCATTGTCATACGAGGATGTAACATCCCTGTACGCGAAAAAATTTGCCTAACTATACGTCGCCCCTGTTTTGCGAGTGCGGCCTCCTTGCTACTCCCGTCTCCCCTTCGGCAATATGCCCCAAGCATTCCAATTTCCGGTTTATTAACCATGATATCCAATGCATCTCTATGTGGCGCCCATCCAGTTATTAATGCATCATCGTCGAGCCGTAGAAGACAATCCCAATCATATTCTTGGGTAACGATTTTCAATGCTATAATTTGTTTTACGAATAAAACTCCTCTTGTACTGTGACCCTTTTTTTCAGTGTGAAAAATATCTTTAGCTCTAAGCACCCGGATATTATAGTGATCAGAGAAATTACCTTCAAGTACCCCTGACTCCGAATCGTCCAAAAGCAGCATTGCGGATTCTTCCTGGGGCATATAGTACAAAAAGCTCTCGACCGTGTCACGCACGGATTCAAGCTTTGACCTTGGCCCAACCGGCGTAATGACCATACATTTAATTTTACTTGGCATCTCGAGGTCCTTGAGCTCAAAAATTACGAAAAAATCAGTGACCCTGCCACCTCCAGAAACTGTCTCGAACATTCTTCAATGCTGTATTTGTTTGAAGCATTGGCTCTTGCTGCGGCGCCCATCTGTTTTAGCAAACCACGGTCTTGAATAACTCTTTTCAGCATTTCCACGGCGGCTTCAGGATCGTTCCAGGGATATATACAACCATCCTCCATGTGAGTTATGGCTTGACATACAGTAGGGATATCGGGAACGAATACAGGCATATTGGCGCTCATGTACTCTATAATTGAAAGCGAGAAGGCTTCCCCCAGCGAGGCATGAAATCCAATATCACCTGCTTGCAACAATTCACGAACATTGGGCCTATACCCTAGCAAATGGACGATGGAATTCAGTCCTCTCTTATCAACAAGGTCTGCCAGCTCATTGAATTGAGGGCCATCTCCAACCAAATAAAACTGTACGTCAAGTGTCGGGTGTTTTGTTTTAAGGAAATCCGCTACCTGTATAACAAAATCAAACCGCTTGTATGGATGAGCCCGCCCAGTGGTGATTACAGCAGTTGTGTGCTCGTCTGCCCCGAGTTCGGCGCGCTGTTTTTCTCTAATGCTCGAACATAATGCGATGGGCGGAATACCATTTTGTACAGTGAACGTCCTCCCAGCAGGCACACAGCCATTATCAATGCTACGCTGCCGGATTAACCCAGAGACATTCAGGACTGCATCGGCCGTGACAAAAGGCATCCTGTTACGCAGTGCTTTCAATAAACCTTTAATTGGACCTGGGGGCGGGCGATCGCCGGGGGTATGGTCATGCACAAGAATCGTCTTGACACCCCATTTTCTCAAAAAAAAATATAAGAGATTAAAATACCCCCTATCGGTAAAATAAACGACTTCAATGTAATTTTTTTGTATGAATTGCTTTAACTCTTTGGACGGCTGCACCACCTTCAATTCTACAACGTTAACGCCGCTCTCCATTATTTTTGCAGGTATCTTTGAGACGGATGGATACGAAAGATAAGCTTTTCCCCCTCTATTAACAATTTCCTCAGTTAACAGGCACCAAAAAAGCTCCATTAACCACCAGGCATAGGAAACATCTGAAGGATAGTTAGAAACAAGGAGTATATTTTTTTTCATCAGTAATTACTACAGGTGGCAGACGCCTATATTAAACAAAATGACTTATAAATCCGGAGGTTGCCTCGGCTCTTTCATGAACAAAACTAAAGCCTTTTAATCTCAACCGATGTATCAAGCAATCGCTATTTTGACATAGTTCTTTAACCCACACTCCTTAAACTGATCACAAAAAACCAATCAAACAACCTCCGCCATAGCCCTGAAACTTTCGCTGCTTTCAAGAAGCTCATCATAACGGCCTGATGCAACAAGGCTGCCGTGCTCGAGCATAAATATGCAGTCGCATGAGCGGACGGTGCTGAGGCGATGGGCTATCAGTATTATGGTCTTTCGGCTGGCAAGATTGTGCACCGCCTCCATAACCACCTGCTCGGTCAAATTATCCAGGGCGCTGGTTGCCTCATCAAGAATCAGCACGTCAGGATCATGGTACAGAGCCCTGGCTATTCCTATGCGCTGCCTTTGCCCGCCGGACAGCCGAACTCCGCGTTCTCCGACGTGGGTCTGGTAGCCCTGCGGGAGTTCATTGACCACGAATTCATGGAGGTTGGCTATCCTGGCCGCCCTTTCAACAGTCTCTCGATCAATGTCTTTTTCAGGAAGCCCGAAGGCGATATTGGCGGCCACGGTGTCATCTGCGAGAAAAATATGCTGGGGAACATAGCCGAGCGATCTCTGCCACTGCCGCACTCTCTCACCTGTTAATTCAGTTCCGTCCATCACGACCCGGCCTTCTTCCGGGCGCAGAAGCCCCAGTATCAGATCCACGGTTGTTGTTTTCCCGGAACCGGTGGCCCCGACAAACCCGACGGTTTGAAAAGCCTGGATGGTAAGAGAAAGCCGGTTTATTGCCAGGCGCTCGGCTCCCGGATATCTGTATGAAATTTCACGCAGCTCCAGGTTCTGGTTCAAGTGCAGGCGTGATTTTCTTTCCCTGGTTTCACTTGCGGCATCCTGAGCCGGTTTAGTCTGCAGCATTGCAAAATCGTCGCAAAGAGCATCAACTGCAGGCTCTGCAAATCTTATTTTTGACATATTCTGATATATCTTTTGTAAAGCGGGCATCAAACGGTAACCTGCATATGCAAACAGGGAAACCAACGGCAGGGCATCCTGAAAGCTACCGTATCCATATGCTGACATCAGATAAAGCAGCATCAGAAGCATCCCGCCAAACAGCAGTGCCTGCATTGCAAACGAGGGGAGCTCTGAAATCACGCCAGCGGATATCTGCCGCCCGGCCAGGACCTGGGCGGGCCCCTTGAACCTGCGCATAAAGGATTCTTCAAGCCCGGCTATCTTGACATCCTTGATCCCGCCGAAGGCCTCCTGTACCACATGGTACCGGCGAAGATTCGCCTGTCTTCGCTCAATGCCGATACGCTTAAGGCGCCGCCTGAGCGCCATCGTAATCAATGCATACCCGCCGCCGAGCACCCCGAAAACAACCAGCGACAGAAAAGTATTTACTGTGATCAGAAGGACAAGGAGAAAAATACATACAAGTATGTTCGCTATAATCTGCATTGCCGGAAAAAGGGCGTTGCCTACCACCTGCCTAACCTCGGACAGCACGGATGTTGAAAGGTCTGAGCTGTGACGATTTAAAAACCACTCATAAGGCTGCCTAAGATATCCTCCGACAAGACGGGTGCCCCAGGCGGCATCCCTGTTATGAGTAAACCTCAGCTGAGCCCAGATCCCGAGGGCCTTTAAAGCCAGGGAAGTGACCATAAGGGCGAAAAAAACAAATCCGAGGAAAAACAGAAAACTCCTGCGGGACTCAACGCCTATGAACTGGTAAACCATTGACAGATAAGGGTTCGTGTCAACAACTCCCGGATTGGCAAGCACGGAAACAAAAGGCATTATGGAGGCCACACCAAGAGTTTCCACAAACGCCACTACAATGAGCATCATCAGCACCAGCGCTCCACGGCGGCGCTCACGCGCATCCAGAAGGGAATAAAGTTTTCGGTAAATATTAACAAGCATATAAAAATATCCGGTAAGTTATCAAAAGTATTTATACTGCAGCACCTGTTTTCCGCAAAGGCGAGAGTTCTGATCGTTTCGACTGCGGGAAAAACTCCGTTTCATTGCGCCAAAAGGTTGCAATGGATGTAACAAGTACAAGGTGAATCCAGAGATACGGATAGTATGCAACTGTTACAAACTGGCCTGCAACAAAAAATCCGAGTAATGCCAGAATCATGCCCTTGCTCATATTTGCCAGGAATTTATCTCCTGCTTCTTCAGCCTCCTTTCCTATCTTTCGCATGCGGAAAAAAGCACCTGCGATTAAACCAAGAAACACGGCAAGTCCGGGGAACCCCGTGTCAGTGCCAACCTGGATCATAATATTGTGGGGCAGCTCTGCGCCCCTCATGTGAGATATTACAATATCTTCAGGATAATATCGGTTGTAATACGGAATAAAATTGAAATACCCTACCCCCTGGAAGGGATGATCCTTCATCATCTCCCAGCCGTTTTTCCAGTATAGAATCCTCTGCATAGAGGTGCTGTCTTCGCCCATGGCCTCGAAGCGTTCTTTTTGTTCTGCCGGCAGCAACTGAAACCCGACAAAAGCAATAATTGCAATGACAAGCAGCATCTTGAACCGGTGCTTTGTAACTGAAACCAACGCCAGCACCTGGACGGCCAGGGCAAGCTGACCACCGCGAGTATTGGTGCCTATGGTGGTAAGTGCGGCTGTTATCGGCATCAGATACAGAAGATACACCTGCCAGCGTTTTAAATGCTCCTTTATGCCTTGGATAAAGAAAAGTGCCATGGGCGCAAATACGACCATTTGAATTGCCAGTTCTCCGGGGTTCTGGAAAAACCCCCGGGGGCCGGCCAAACCCCATCCGGCAAAAGAGAACCCCCTTTTTGCAAAAACAATGGCGCCATGCTGCGACAGCTTGAAACTCGCCAGAAAAAAAATCAGAAGCATGATATAAAAGCGCTGCCGGGTAGTTATGGTTTGTGTCAGGACAAAGAAAATCACCACCCAGTTAAATGCCTTCATGAAATTTTCCCAGGAGGTTCCCGGCCAGTAGGCATTAATCGATGACAAAACGATCAAAACCATAAAGGCGAAAACACCGGTAGAGATCCTGTTCCACACGAACTGCTTTTTCGGGTCAAACAGCCATCCGATAAACGCGAGGATGACAAAAGTACTCGCCCAATGGCCATAAGCATCAAAGCCTTCCCAGATTGCCTGCGGCCGCACATATTCAAAAAACAGATACAAACATGACATCCAGAAAGCAAAGCTGTCCGTGGCAAATGCCCGCCATAAAGCCCCGGGCTTGAGCATATAAAGATCTGTGGTTGAAACGCTCATTTTTTAAGACTTACAATCCGATATCGGAGTTAATTGGCTAAAAAATATGAAAAAATCAGCGGATATCACCGGCAGAACTCATATAAAAGGCAACTCCGCGAAGTGACTTGTTTATCAGTGTAAAACATCTTGTATACTCGCTTTTGGATCCTCCATACGGATCATAAATATTGCAAAAAACGTTATGCGGAAAAGGTGCGAATTGGCGCAAAAGCAATGTCTTGCCCCTGTATTCCGGAAACATTTCAACAATCCGGGATAATTGATAATATTCCATAGGCACGATGAGGTCGGCGCCTTTCATGTCACAGTCTGAAATCCCCTTTGAAAGATGCGCGCTCAGATCGACCCCGAATTTTCCTGCCGCTTTTACTGCTTCCGGAGGGGAAGGCATTTGACGGTCAACATCCAAGCCGCAGGACTCTATTCGTACGGAATCCAGGGAAAGTATCCTATGTAAAGCGTGCGCCGCAAAAGGGCTCCTGCAGATATTTCCCTTGCAGACAAAAACAACATATGCAGCATTTCTTATTGACTCCCGCGCCCCGAAGGCTCTGCAAGCAGAAGATCTGTAGTTTAATGATTGTAATATGTTTTGAAAACTTCTTTTCAGGGGTCCTTTGAATCGTTGGGGAAACAGGTCCTTGATTCCCTGCTGCAGCCCCCTGTCCGAACCGAAAATCCCGGGCTTCGGGGTTTCCTCTCTGCTGTCGCAATGGCTGCTTGTTAATAAAGTATGCCCTGGAATACTTTCTGACACTTTGGAATAAGCCTTATACAGATTCACACTGTCTTCAAACTCCTTCAAAGACACGCTTTCCCATCCGGAATCAAAGGCATATTTCAAAAAGGTGTCAATTTTCTGGGAAAAAGCCTGTTCATCAGTACGGGTTTTTACAAATGGTCCCGAACGCCTTCGCAGACTGGTTGAATGAAATGTAAGGTTAATAACAGGATAACCGTTTTTCTGCATTCTTTTGGCAAGCCTTATCATTTCATCCGCGCTGGCTATTTCAGGTGAGAGCCATATTCTGTTGAGAAGGCCAAGACGGCCAAGGATGCCCGCAATGTGCAGTCTCCGGGCAAAGGGTCTCTCCAGCGCCTTGAGCCTTTGATTGGCTGCTGTAAAATCGGACTGCAAGAAACCTATTGTTACAGGAACCTCAAGAAGGGGGCCATCTGTCTCCTTATGGGCAAGACCCTGCGGAGAAAACCTGAAAGGGTCGGGATAAAATTCTGAAAAATCCGGACCCTGGTTTTTCTTCCAGCTCATAAAAGGAGTCACCGAGGAGTCTATACGATAGCCAAGCTTAACAAGTGATGCCGCTGTTGCAGGGCCGAATCCGAATCTGCCTGCCCTGAAAGAAACAGGGGTTATTCCGAAGCTGTTCTGTATTTTTTCATGTAGGGTGGAAAGCTTTGCATGCACCATGTCTTTATCCAGGTTGCACAGCATGGTGTCGCGCTTTTGGATTGGTTTTTCTTCATTAAAAGGCGGCGTATTCCAGGAATGACAGTGCATTCCGATTTCGCACCCGCCCCTGGCCAAGATCCCGCGAAGTACAGCAGCAGACTTTGCGTCGGAAGCAACCGGGTATGTAACCAAGTAGGTGGGTTTTACCCCGTACCGGTCGAAGACCTTTTGCAGGTTTGGAATTTGTTCAATATTTTCCAAATGGTTATCCACGGCGTTATAATGCGCCATGTTGTCTTCTTCGGTATCTATCGTAACAACAAGCTTCATGTACTTCTTCCTGCGGTCACCTTTTTGACGGATCCCAGACTGTGGCCCTTTGTCCCGCTATATACTTGATCCAGGCAGCAAGGATAGATGCGTTGACTGAAACAAAATAATATGCGATGCGCGAGGCCTTTGCAAAAACGGTTTTGGCGTATGAAGCTGCAGATTTTCTCTCCGAGGCTTTTTCAGACTTTTTGCCGGATGACTGCTCCCTGTTTTTAGCGGAAAGGGATTCAAGGAGATGGATAAGAGCCGCTGTATAAAAAGCGAGCTGGCCGATAAAAAGGACGATATACAAAGGGCCGGCTGTAAGAAGAAAAATATTGGCAGCAAAGGCGATGATCAGGAAAAACGGCACAAGCCAGCGCATGAGTTTGTGGCTTATGAGCTGCCAGGCAAAAATGCCGTGTCTGTATGGGTTTAACAGCCGGCGATTGCGCATGAGAACCGTTATTCCGCGTAGCACTGTTCTGACCTTGCGCTGAAACTCCTTGCGTTCGTCTGCCAGATCCTCGTAGTAGCCGATGCTTTCGGGGTCTGAGACGCCCTTAAAACCCATTTTAACTGAGTTGAGAAGGGTATTGAAATCGCTTTGAAGGTCAGGCGCCCAGTTGCGGCAGACTGCACTGC
>JAIPDT010000114.1 GCA_021737545.1 Desulfobacteraceae bacterium | reverse complement strand
CCAGACACAATAAGAGCATGCCGGATATGAAAACTCCGTTCGAAGATAATATATAGTAAATATTTTTTCTAAACAATTTTTGTATCTCCCTTTGAAAGCGTAAAATTTAAGATATTTGTTTGACTATTGCTTTGCTGTCAAGACTCTCGTTGGCCCGTGATTTTGGATAAGCTGTCTTCCTGGTCAGGTTTTCTGTCGTTTTGCTTTCATCTCTTTAAACCATTGTGAAGACTGTTTCTGGAATAAAAGGACAAGACTTACCACCGCCATAATAATGTGTATGATATGAACTGTCCCCAAAAAAGGTTTTGCCGGCAGGGCTTGTAAAAACTGAGGAAATGAGAATAAAAAAATAATAAATATTATTAAAAAAGTTATACGCGCCCAATTGTGGCCTTTTCCTATCATAATTACGATAAATATGCCCACTCCCATAAGAATGGCTATTAGTAAAGAAGACAAGATAGGATATGATACATCTGCTAAAGTCGCAGGTGCTTTAATTCCGGTCCGCAGGATGCCGATGGCAATTCCGATATACAAGAGCGTGACTGCGGCTCTGACTTTTTTAGGACGAGTATTCAGGCTTTGTTCCATTTAAACCTCCTTTAAAGGTTACTTCTTTTTACATGGATTTGAAATAGGCCTTGCCCTAAGGGTATTGTCAGAATCGAGCTTCGTAATCCGGCAGTCTGTGCGCAAGGCTTTCTGTGCGCCCGTGTTTTCAAGGATTACCGGTATGTAGTTTGCCGAAAGGCCTTTTGAGTTGCCTGTATTGTGATAATCGTATTCTTCGATTATTACATTCAGGGTTTTACCGATCATCCGGCTGAAAAAATGCCGTTTTTTTTCTCTGCCCAGCTCCTGTATTGTCCTGCATCGCTGCCGGATCTCACCGGCCGGCACCCGGCCTGCAAACCGGGCCGCGGGCGTGCCGGGCCTTGGTGAATAGGGAAAAACATGCAGATAGGTTACAGGCAGATTCCTGATAAGCTCAAAGGTCCTGTTAAAAGCCGCCCGGTCTTCTCCCGGAAATCCGATCATAACATCAGCTCCTATGGCGGCATCAGGAAAGCGGGTGCGGATTTTTTCCGTCAAAGCCTGAAAATTCTCGGGTTCGTAAGGGCGATGCATTTTTTTAAGAATATCCGTGTCCCCGCTTTGCATTGGAATATGGAAATGCGGACAGATCCGCCCGGAATCCGCGATAAGATCGAGCAGATTATCCGTGAGTTCTGTCGGCTCGATTGAACTGAGCCTGATGCGGTGATTGCCTTCCACTGTTTCCAGTGATCTGAGCAGACTGACCAGATCTGTCTGCGGATCAAGGTCTTGTCCGTATCTGCCGATATGAATGCCTGATAATACAATTTCCGGTGCGCCGGTGTAAACAAGTTGCTTGAATTCGGAAATCAAGCGTTCAGGCGCAAGGCTTCTGCTTCGTCCCCTGGTATAAGGGACTATGCAGTATGTGCAAAAAGCGTCGCATCCGTCCTGGATCTTGAGAAAAGGGCGGGTGCGCGCTCCTGTGGCAGGGGCCGGCATGGGATCAAAGCGTTTGTACTCAGATAAGGCGGTGCGGAAAACAGCCGGTTGAGATGCGGATTTTTTTATCGGATGAAATGGGGCGTTTCCCTGTTCAGGGCTTATGATTTGCGGAATTCTGTGCTTGTCCGACTGTCCTATGATATAATCCACACCTTCGATCCGTTCAAATGCTTCCGGATCCCTTTGTGCGTAGCATCCTGTGACCACTATTACCGCTCCGGGATGGTTGCGTACCGCTTTTCGCACCGCCTGGCGGGACTGCATTTCAGCCCTGCCTGTGACGGCACACGTATTTATTATGCACAAGTCAGCATCCGGCTCACGACGCTTTATTTGCCATCCCCGGCCGTCTCTGCACCAGGCTGCCAGAGCCTCTGATTCCGCCTGGTTCACCTTGCAGCCAAGGGTTGTGATATGTACTGTATGATTCATGATGCCGACATTGCTTCCTCTTCGATCCAGCCGCCTGCGGCCACTGCATCGTCTGTGTAGCACACGGCGGCCTGCCCCGGGGTTATTGCGGCCTGTGGTTCGGCAAACCTGATTACTGCGGTGTTCTCTGGTCCGGGTTCTATGTATGCATCAGCCTCACGGTGGCGGTAGCGGATCTTTACTTTTACCCGCAGCGGTTTATCAGGTTTGGGTATCAGCCAGTTAACCCCGCTGATATAACAGTTTTTCTTATACAGGTTGTTTTTGAAACCCACAATCAGTTGATTGGATTCAGGCTTGATTCGCACTACATAATAAGGTTCACTGGCAGGGCAGCTAATCCCGCGGCGTTGTCCCACGGTATAGCGGTGGAGGCCTTTGTGCGTGCCTATGGTGTTGCCGTCCACATCCACGATAGGTCCCGGCGCAAGCATGATATCTCCCCTGTTCTCCAAAAATCCGGCGTAATTTTCGTTATGAATAAAGCAGATATCCTGGCTTTCACGTCCGGATACGGGCTTTAAGCCGTTTTCCAGTGCGATCCGCCTTACCCGGTCTTTGCTCAGATGCCCCAGCGGAAAATTTGCGCGCGAAAGCTGTTCGGGGGTCAGCATGGCCAGGAAATAGGACTGGTCTTTTTTTCGATCGGCTCCTTTTCGCAGCAGCGGCACTTTGCCGGTATTTTCGACTATGGCGTAATGGCCTGTTGCCAGGAATTCGGCTCCGAGCTTTTCTGCATATTCAAGGGCCTTGCCGAATTTTATGATACGGTTGCAGAGTATGCAGGGATTCGGGGTCTTGCCTGAGCAATAGGTTTTAACAAAGTATTCCACTATCCGGTTTTCAAATACGCTGCGGCAGTCGGCAATATAAAGGGGTATATCGAGCTTGTCCGCAAGGCGCCGGACAGGATGATCCGAGTCTTTTTCCTCGCCCCACGCGTTTCTCCCCTGCTCCTTGTTTCCGTACCCGTACTTTGCGGATTCATATCCGGTGATAAAATGTATGCCGATGACGGGGATGTCGCTTTTTTTAAGAAACCATGCGGCGACCAGGGAATCGATGCCGCCGCTTAAGGCAACAGCTGCAGTCATTTTATTTCATTTCAGACCGGGGTGTCGCTGATCAACATGGTGGCCGGATCCAAATAGAGCTCGGATTTCCTTTCATTGTCCTGCTGCCCGGTTTCCGAGATTATTTTCAGGTAGACCCGGTTTTTGTTGGGATGCAGCAGAAGCATCAGATCGAAAAGTTCCGCAAACTGGGAAAAGGATTTCGGGATACCTGAAGTTTCTACAGGTTCGTCCCTGTGGGTTCGCATCGTAAACCACAGGATCAGGCGGTTTGCCAGGGCAAAATCCTTTAGCTTTTTCAGCCGTTCTCCGGTTTGGTCTTCGATGGAAAAACCGTCGATCATAATCTGGGACGGCTGAAAGATTTCGCTTGCCGTCAGCTCGGAGACTCTTTTTTCCAGCTTATCCAGGCTGAAGGTTTCGGTTTCAAAAGTCATGATGAACCTTCTGTGAAGCAACTGCTCCCAGAGCCTGTCTTTCTGAGAGTTTTCTTCTTCCTGTACGAGGCGGTCAAATACCTCCCGGTACCATAGATTTACCTTGTCCACAGGGTTTTCCGTGCTTATATGAAGGATGTTTTTGTTGTTTAACATGCCATAGATGGCAAGCTGGACCATCAGGGCGGTTTTTCCCACGCCGGCCCGCGCCAGGATGGCTGCAAATCCGCCGTTTTCTATTTCTGCGGCAGCCTCCTTGCCAATCATCGTTAATGGATCCTGCAAGATATTAGAATTTTTCAGCATTTATTTCGGCTCCTTTGACTCTCAGTATGGATGCCGGCCTTATCGGGGCCGGTCTGAATCACAGCCGCGGCTTGTTACTGAGCGGCTGTTTTTGTTTTGGCCGACTGCTGCAAGTTTTTCTCGATTTCCTGGAGTACGGATTTGGGAACTTCCTTGTATGTTTCAAACTCCATGGTAAACTGTGCCTTGCCCTGGGTCAGCGAACGCAGCACCGTGGAATAGCCGAACATTTCGGCAAGCGGTACATGCGCTTCGATCACGGTGGAAACGCCTTCGTCATGGACTCCTATGATCACACCGCGTCTCTGGTTTAAAGACCCCATTACATTGCCTTGGTATTCGTCGGGGGTTTCCACGACAACCTTCATAACCGGCTCCAGCAACACCGGTCCGGCCTTGTGATAGGCTTGCTGAAAGCCGCCGCGGGCGGCGGCCTGAAAGGCCATTTCCGAAGAGTCCACGGAGTGCGAAGATCCGTCTGAGAGCACCACCTTGACCCCGGTAACCGGAAATTTCATCCAGGGGCCCTTTTTCATGCACTCTCTGAAACCCTTCTCGCATGCCGGAATGTAAAGGGTGGGAATGTTTCCGCCCGACACCTTGTTTTCAAATTCAAACTCTTTGTCAGTCGGCTCCATGTGTCCGATAACGCGCCCGAACTGTCCGGCGCCGCCAGTTTGCTTTTTATGGATATAGTCAAATTTGCTGTGCATGGTAATGGTTTCCCTGTATGCGACCTGGGGCTCTCCGGTGTGCAGAGAGACGTTGTACTCCCTTTTCATTCGCTCCAGGTATATATCCAGATGCAGCTCTCCCATGCCTGAGATCAGGCTCTCGCCGGTCTCAGGGTTAAAACTGGTCTGGAAGGTCGGGTCTTCTTTTGTAAACCGGTTGAGCGCCTTTGCCATGTTGGTTTCAGATTTGTAATCCGCCGGTTTTACCGCAAGCGTGATTACAGGGTCCGGGATATACATAGATGACATGGAAAGGTTGAGCCCCGGCTCTACAAAAGTGTCTCCTGATGCGCAGTCAATACCGAAAACCGCTCCGATAAAGCCCGCGGGAATTTTGGTGACTTCTTCCATCTTGTCGGCATGCATCCGAACTATGCGGCCGATTTTGATTTTTTTGCCGGAACGTACATTGTATACCGTGTCCCCCTTGTTAAGAGCGCCCTGATAGGTCCGGATATAGGTCAGCTGGCCGTAAGCGGTATCCTCCAGCTTGAAGGCCAGCGCCACCAGAGGCTTGCTGTCGTCTGCAGCCAGGGGAACCGGGGCTTCTTCGTTGTTTACATCCAGAGCATAACTTTCAACATTCAGCGGGGAGGGCAAATAATCGGCTATTGCGTCAAGAATCGGCTGCACTCCCTTGTTTTTGTAAGCCGATCCCATCATTACCGGCGTGATTTCCCGCTTCAGAGTGCCCTGCCTTATTGCTTCACAAAGAAGGTTTTCGGAAACCTGCTGTTCTTCCAGTACGGCTTCCATGAGTTCATCGGAAAACATGGATGCCGCGTCCAGCAGTTCCTCGCGTTTTTGGGCTGCCTCCTCGGCCAGATGAGACGGGATTTCGTCTGTTTTTACATTTTGCCCGTATTCTCCTTCGAAATAAAAGGCCTTCATGGAGACCAGGTCCACCATGCCCTCATGACCGGATTCCAGCCCGATGGGAATCTGCATGGCCACAGCATTGTGGCCGAGTTTGTCCCGAAGCTGATCAATAACCCGGAAAGGATTGGCGCCGCTTCTGTCGCATTTGTTGATAAAAGCAATGCACGGAATGTTGTAGCGCTTCATCTGATGATCCACGGTAATGGACTGGGACTGGACCCCACCGACCGCACAAAGCACAAGTATGGCTCCGTCAAGTACCCGCAGAGAACGCTCAACCTCCATGGTGAAATCCACGTGCCCCGGAGTGTCAATTATGTTGATCTCATGATTCTGCCACGTACAATAGGTTGCGGCCGAAGCAATGGTAATTCCCCGTTCCTTTTCCAGGGCCATGGAGTCCATTGTTGCGCCCACGCCGTCCTTGCCGCGCACTTCGTGAATTTTGTGGATCCTTTTGGTCAGATACAGGATCCGTTCGGTAAGCGTGGTCTTGCCCGAGTCTATGTGCGCACTGATTCCGATGTTTCTTACGTTTCTGATTTCAAAATTCATATATGTTACTCACCTTCAAAAATATATTTCGGCCGGAAACTAAAATCTTCCTTTTTTAACCGAGCGCAGGGATATCTGTCAATCCTTTTTTGCTTTGACATGCAAAATCGGAAAAAGGGCTTAAGAAGAAACATTTAAAACAAAAATATAAACATTCATCCAACAGGGTGCAAGAGCAGGGCAACGAGGTATATTTTTATGTGATGTCAGATTCCATGAGGCGGTCAAGGATCAGTCCGTAAAATCCCGGGGCATCAGGTGAGGTAAAGCGCCAGCCTATATGGGTCAGGCAGGATGCACAGAGCGCCACCTGCCAGAAATATCCGGCAAACCAGGTAAATTCATCCGTAGGGGAGCCTACGGCACTACACCCCCAGGCGTTTCGAAAGCATCCGATCTCAAATACAATGCCGTGCGGGTTGGCAAAAGCGTGCTGATTTGCACCGTTTACGGCAATCCGTTCCCCCGGAGTGGTAATCAGGGCAAGGCATTGCCTGCATAAAAGGAAACGCTCTTTATCAAAAGCCTCATCGAATTCCGGTTCCTCTTTAATTTCAGCCTTTTCTTTTTCGCGCAACCCGGGTTTTAAGCACAGAGTGCGGGGTGTGATCGGGCAGTTGGGTTCGGCCGGAAATTCGCGCATCAGCATACGATATTTTCACCTCCGAAAAAATGCTGTATGGTTACCGAACTATAGAAATCCAGAATTCTGAATTTAAAATATACTTTTCTTGGATCATGTTGTAAATTCAAAAATAGCGCCCGGCCTGCAAGGTTTGAAATTCGAGGTGCGAACAGAATCCCTCAAGGGTGTAAAGGAGAGGTGACGCGGCTTTAATGTGTGGCATATCAGGAATAATATCCGAAACTGTTTCCGGGGGCCGGCTTAAACAAAAAGCCGCAGAAATGTGTAGCTTGCAGGGACACAGAGGCCCGGATGCAAGAGACGCATGTACCTGTGAAGGCTCATGGGGGCGGGCCGCGTTCGGATTTGTAAGGCTTGCCATATTGGATCTGGAAACCGGCATGCAGCCGATTAAGTGTCCTGTTGATGACACGGTGATCCTGTGCAATGGTCAGATATATAATTATATTGAACTGCGCCCTCAGGTAGAGGGCGAACCCTTTGTATCAAGAGGCGATATAGAGGTTGCTCTGCATCTTTATCGCAAAAAAGGGATCAGGTTTATAGAAGAATTAAACGGGATGTATGCGGGTGCGATCCTTGACCCGGTGCGGAAAAAACTCTTTTTGTTCCGGGATCGTTTTGGGATCAAACCCCTTTATTATGTGGCCCGGGACAAAGAGTTCGCTTTCTCCTCGGAAATCCGCCCCCTTTTTAAAGCTCTTGATATAACTCCGGAAGTAAATGAAGACCGGCTTTCCACTTATTTTATATACCGGTACGTGCCGGGCGGACAGACACTTTTCAAAGATGTCATGCGGGTGCCGCCCGGCTCATACCTGGAATACGACCTGGAGAGCAAAACTTTTGAGGTCCGTAGATATTGGCAATATCATGCCGAAAGCCTGGATAAGGTGTTTAGCCTTGACGAGGCCGCTGATGAGTTTTTCGGGTTGTTTCAGGATGCTGTCGACATAAGGCTGCGTGCGGATGTTGAGCTTGGAAGCTTTATCAGCGGCGGTATAGATTCGTCTTCTGTAGCCGCGGCAGCTGCAAAAACCCATCCGGAAATGAAACTTTATACTGCGACCTTTGATGAGCCAGCCTATGACGAGTTGCCGGATGTCAGGCGGTTTCTGAATTATCATTCCGGTCTGTTTTCGCAGGCCGGACTTTATCCGGCTTCCTGCGGCAAAGAAGCCTTAGAGGATCTCCCGGATATAATTGCCGCCATTGAAGAACCGATTTCCCTCGGCACCATTCTGCCGACAGATCGGATATGCAGTTTTGCGTCCCGTGACGTAAAGGCCGTATTGACAGGGGAGGGGGCGGATGAAATCTTTGCAGGCTACAGGAAATTTATGCTGGAAGCCGCGGCTGAAGAATACAGGCAGCTTTCGTGGCGCATGAAGGATAAGATGCGGGAATGGTTCCCTGAGTTGGAACCCTATCTTGCCCGCAGGAGCGGGGATCCGGTACAGCGCTATATCCAGACCGAAGCCCTTTTTGACGAATCGGAATTGGATCGGCTGCTTGGCCGGCAAGCTGTAAGCAGGGCTTTTCCTGAGGATGCCATGCCCGAACTTACGGGCAAAGAGCATCCGGTAAATGCGGCGATCGCTTTTGAGACCAGGTGCCGACTGCCGGACTATGTGGTGCTGCGTCTTGACAAGCTTTCCATGCGACATTCTCTTGAGACCAGGACGCCGCTTCTCGACTACCGGCTGGCTGAATTTGCAGCGCGGCTGCCGCTTCCCATGAAGCTTAACCTCTCGATGAACCGTGAAAAGTTTATTTGCAGTTATGCCTTTGTAAGGCACGGTCTTTTGGATGCAAAAACAGCGTTTCGCAAAAAGCAGCCTTTCACCTTTCCCGTGGCTGACTGGCTTTCTGATACGCGATCGCTTCCAGAGTCTGTCCGGGAAGTGTTGTTCGGCGACATAGTTAAGCGACACAATATGATTAACCCGGCATTTGTCAGAAAGCTTGCAGAACGTGTCACCGCCTCGGGAGTGGGCCCGCAGACTCTGGTATCTGAGGCTGACAGGCTTTTTTCTATAATCGTGTTTACGCTCTGGTATGAAAAATTCATATACAGATAAAAATTGAGAGGTTTATTGGACAGAGATCAGCTTATATCCGGGCTTGCAAAAGACTTTAGCCGGCGGTTTCTCGACGTTCTGGCCGCGCCACTGCCCAGACAGAAAAGAACCTATGGATTTGAATACGAGTTTCTGCCGGACAGGCCCATGGAGATCAAGGACCTTACAGTTGTAGAGGACTTTCTGGCCGGGTTCGGCAAGCGCGGGGAAAAGGGCGTTTATTTTGAAAACGGAATTTCAGTGGCCTTTGAGCCGGGCGGGCAGCTCGAATACTGCAGCCCGCCTCTTTTGCCCCATGATGAAACAGCGCTGGAGGACCTGATAAATTTTATAGTGGAAATGAATGATCTGATTAAGCAAAGGCTCGGAGTCGGTTATTTGGGCTGCGGGTATCTGCCCGGCAGGAAGGACGCTCCCCTGTGCTTGAGTTCGGAGCGGTATGTGAACCTGCACAGGCGACTGGCAAAAAGCGGCACCCGGGGCCATGAGATGATGAAGGGCACGGCGGCGATTCATCTGCATGTGTCAATATGCTCAATGGACGAGGTGTTGCGGCTGTTTTATATCCTCTGCGAACTGTCGGGGCATGA
>JAIPDT010000113.1 GCA_021737545.1 Desulfobacteraceae bacterium | reverse complement strand
CATTGAGCCTGAACATTATCCTGAATTTTCAGATGATCTTGCTTATGAAGGACTTTGCCGGGCTGTTGATGCCAGTATCGGCTATTATGAAAAACTTCCGGCTTCCCGGGTTTTTAAATTCGCCTCGGATAAATATTTTGCCGCAGAACTGGCGGCCGGAATGAAAAAATTTAAAAAATTTATTAAAAGCAAGCCCTCGCAGGCCGAACTTAAGGCGTTTGTAAAGAAAAACGTCCGGGTCTATGCATTTGCAGACCAGGAGCGCCCGGTTCGGGTGCTGTTTACCGGTTATTACGAACCCCTGCTTGCCGGCAGCGTCCGGAAAAGCGAAAAATATTCATATCCGGTCTATTCGCGTCCCCGCGACCTGGTGCGCATAAAATTGTCTGCATTTGACGGGCAATGCGCCAAAAACACCGCAATAGGCCGGTATACCGGAGACAGCGTGGTTCCGTATTATGACCGCCGGAGCATTGAAACCACCGATGTACTCGCCTTGCGCGCCGTCCCCATTGCCTGGGTGGCAGATCCGGTAAAGCGTTTTTTTCTTCATGTTCAGGGCTCGGGCAGAATCATATTTAAAAGCGCAAAGACATGCCGGGTGGAGTATGACATTACCAACGGCCGCCCTTACCGCAGCATAGGCAAGTATCTGATTGACCAGGGAAAGATCGGCCGCCAGGAGATGTCCATGCAGGCCATCCGGGCCTATATCCGTAAACATCCCGACGAGATGCGGGAGATTTTTTTTTACAATCCCAGGTATGTGTTTTTCAGGGTTGCAAAAGGCGGCCCTTCCGGATCGCTGGGCGTGGGTTTGACCCCGGGCCGCTCTGTGGCCCTGGATCAGGCAATTTCTCCTTCCGGCGCCCTGTTGTTTGTTTCCACAAAAAAGCCGGTGTGCGATGATTCCGGAGGGGTTGATCACTGGAAACCGTTTTCACGGTTCATGTGCAGTCATGATACGGGAAGCGCCATCAACGGTCCCAAACGGGCGGATATTTTCTGGGGAAGCGGCGATTATGCAGAGATTGCGGCAGGCTACATGAAGCATCGAGGGGATCTTTATTTTATGGTCATTGAACCGGAGCAAACCAAATGAACGCGGATCGGATCGGTTAGGATGTTTTTGAAGCGCTCAGGGGGCCCCGGCTGAGTCCGTTCTGTCAGGAATTTCGACGGAAGGCGGGGTTTCGCTGCCCAGCATAACTGCCAGCCAGCGTGTTTCCGGGTTGCTTTCCATAGCTATTTTGAAAATCATGGTAAGAGGCACGGACAGCAGCATTCCCACCGGCCCCAGCACCCATCCCCAGAATACAAGGGAAAGAAATACAACCAGGGTGGAAAGGCCCATGCCGCTGCCCATGAAGCGCGGTTCGATAAAATTGCCGATTGCCATGTTCACCGCCAGAAAACCCAGGGCGCAAAGCGCAGCCGGCCAGAGGCCCAGTTGGGCAAGTGCCAGCAGTATAGGCGGAACGGCTGCGATGATTGAGCCGATATTGGGCACATAATTGAGCAAAAACGCCAGCAGCCCCCACAGCAGAGCAAAATCAAGCCCCAGCACAGAAAGCCAGATCCAGATGAGCAGGCCGGTAAAAACGCTGAACAGTGTCTTTAAAGCCAGATATCGATTAACGCTTCTGGTAAACCGTTTGTAATTATAAAGTGATTTTTCAGGATCCCTGAACGCCCCCCGTATTTTCACCGGGAAACGGGCTGCTTCCAGCAGGATGAAAATGACCGTTAGCAGGATCAGCAAGGCATTGGTCAGCACGCTGCTTAACCCGGTCAGGGTTCGGGCGGCCATTTGCATGGCCATGCCCGGATCAAGGTATTCGCGGATCATTTTCTCAGAAACATCAATTCCGCGGACATTGAGCCATGCAATCAATTTCCTTAATTCAGCCATCAGGTTTTTCTGGTAACCCGGCATAGCGGAGGTGAATTCCGCAACAGATCCGCCCAGAAATTGTACCAGAAGAGTGCCCAGGGCAAGGATGACAGCCATAATAAAGGCGATGGAAACAAGTTTCGGCACCCCCTGTTTCTGGAGCCAGAACATGGGCGGGGTAAATATGATCGCTATAAACACCGACAGCAAAAACGGTACCAGTATTCCTGCGGCCGACCGCATGCCTGCCACAATGACCACAAAGCATGCAGATGCGATCAAAAAGCGGATTTCGCGTGACAGAAGGTTTGAAGTTTCCATGACACCGGCCGGTTATAATTATTCTCAAAATGATCACGGAGCGAAGAAATCGACTTTTTACGAGACTATTAATTTTTTTTATCAGAAACCCTGCTTAACGGCAAGTTTTCTATGCAGAGCTTGACATAAACGTTCGGATCGCTTATTAACCGTATCATGATGCAAAACTACAGCCATATGAAAAAAATCCGTATTTTTGTGCTGCTTCTTGCCGCAGCGGTATTGGGATTGGGCACTGTGGCCGCCTCAGGCGCTCCCCGGGCGGTAGTGGATGAAAAAAACCATGATTTCGGAACCGCTTATGCAGGCGACGATGTATTTCACACCTTTGTCATTGAAAATCCGGGGGATGCCGAGCTGCTTATCAAGTCCGTACGCACCGGGTGAGGGTGCACAGCGGTCGATAAAACAGACCGCATCCCTCCGGGCGGGAAGGGACACCTAAAAGTAAGAGTGAGCACAAGCCTGTCTGATGCCGGCAGAAAAATAAGCCACTCCGTGTCCGCGGAAACCAATGATCCCAAACATGAGTGGCTGCAGCTCAGGGTTTCCGGCAGGATGAAGCCCTATATAACGGTTGAGCCCAGGAGGGTGAGCCTGCGCGGCCGGACCGGCGAGGAGATTTCCCAGACGGTGCGGATAATCCGGGAAGCAGGGGAGCCTTTCAGCATCAGTAAGGTTTCTGCGGTTCGCGGGGTGGATGTCAAATATGAACTTGAAGAAATCAAGGATTCCGGGAAAAAGGGTTATGCGCTGCATATTAAAAACACCCGGCAGAGGCCGGGCAGGTATCATGATTCCATACACGTGGAAACCGACAGTGAACGTATAGGCAGAATCACCATCGCGGTTTCCGGCATTATACAGCCCGCCGGTAAATAGGATTGATAGGAAGTTAAATGGCAGAGCTGAAGGTTATTGCGTTTGACTGCGACGGTGTGATGTTTGACACTGAAACCGCCAACCGTACTTATTACAACGACATTCTGGCCCATCTTGGCAAGCCGCCCATGACCGGGCAACAGTTTTCCTACTGTCAGATGCATACCGCGGACCAGGCTGTTGCATATCTGTTCCCGGACAAAGACGAATTTGCCAGGGCCCAGACATTCCGGAGGAAAAGGGGATATACCCCGTATATTAAATATATGAAGATAGCCCCGGACCTCGTGGAGCTTTTGTCCTGGTGCGGGGCAGGGTTGAAGACCGCGGTTGCAACCAATCGTTCAGATACCATGAGCCGGGTGTTAGAAGAACACGGCCTGGAAAAGTATTTTGATCTCGTAGTTACCGCCCTTGATGTTGAAAATCCAAAGCCTCATCCCGAGCAGTTGATAAAAATCATGGAATATTTCCGGGTCCGCGCCGAACAGGTTTTGTATATCGGAGATTCCCTGGTTGACGAGCAGGCTGCCCGCGCGGCCGGGGTGGTCCTGGCGGCCTGCTGCAACCCGTCGCTTGCAGCGGATTATCATATCGAGCGGCTTGCGGAGATAAAGGCGATCGCGGATACCCGGAGCTGACAGGAACCCAGATTCATCCGGAAAACCTCTTATGACAGACGAAAAGCGCATCTATCTAATAGACGGAAGCACCTATATCCATAGAGCTTATCACGCTATCCGGAGCCTTTCCACGTCCAGGGGTTTTCCCACCAATGCCGCCTACGGCTTTGCCAGGATGCTTATCAAGCTGATCCATGACCGCGACCCCGCATATGTGGCCATGGTTTTTGACAGCCGGGGTCCCACTTTCCGCCATGAGATGTATCCGGACTACAAGGGGCATCGACCCGAGATGCCGGAGGATCTGGCAATGCAGATTCCGGTTATCCATGAGATTACAGAAGGATTTAATATCCCGGTTATCATGCTCGAAGGCTACGAGGCAGACGACCTGATAGGAGCTTTGGCCAGTCAGGCGGAAGAATCCGGCTTTGAAGTGATTATGGTCAGCGGGGACAAGGACATGATCCAGATGTTAACCGACAGGGTGAGCATGTGGGATCCCATGAAAGACGAAGTCACCGACCGGCGGCAGGTGGTTTCCGTCCGGGGGGTGGAACCGTCTCAGATGGTTGATATCCAGGGGTTGTCCGGAGATACCGCAGACAACATCCCGGGCGTGCCGGGCATCGGAGACAAAACCGCCGTCTCGTTGATAAAGACCTACGGCAGCATGGACAACCTCTATGCCCGGCTTTCAGGCATTACCGCCTCAAAACAGCGGGAAAAGCTCGCCGAATATAAGGACCAGGCTTTTTTGAGCAGAAAGCTTGCAAAAATCGACACCAACGCCCCGGTTAAGTTGGATCTGGATGCGCTTGCCAGAAAGCCTCCGGACAACAAAAAACTTGCCCGCATGTTCCGGGATTTGGAATTCCGCCGCCTCCAGGAACTCTACCCCGTGGTCTCGGACCTGTCTTTAAAGGATTATCAGGGAGTAACCGACGAGGCCGCACTCGATGCCATGGTTGAAAAGCTCCGGGATGCCGGGTGTTTTGCCCTGGATACTGAAACCACATCAACTGAGGCTGTAAACGCCGATTTGGTGGGGCTTTCCTTTGCAGTGGAACAAGACCGGGCCTTTTACGTGCCCTGCGGGCATACGGGCGAAGATGCATTTTCTCAGCTTTCGCGCGATCTTGTGCTTGCGAGGTTAAAACCCGTGCTTCAGGATCCGGAAACCAAAAAAGTGGGCCAGAATATCAAGTATGACTGGACCGTACTGCGCAGATACGGTGTGGACCTTGCCGGAGTGGTTTTTGATACCATGCTGGCTTCCTATCTTTTGAATCCTGAAAAGCGGGCCCACGGTTTGAATCAGATCGCCATGGATTACCTGGATCACAGGATGATTACATTTGACGAAGTAATCTCCGGAGACCAAGGCAAGCTTGCCGGTTTTGCGCAGGTTCCGGTAGAAAAGGCCGTGGTCTATGCCTGCGAGGATGCGGATATTACCCTGGCCGCATACCGTAAGCTTGAGCCCATGCTTTTATCTGCGGGCCTTTCCCGGCTTATGTCAACTATCGAGCTGCCGCTGGTGCCTGTGCTTATGAAAATGGAGGAGGCGGGCATAAGGGTTGACAAAGATCGGCTGGCTGCCATGAGCAAAGACCTGGCCGCAGAGATAGAACGCAGTGAAACGGAAATTTACGCTGCAGCGGGTGAGAAGTTCAACATAAATTCCTCCCAGCAGCTGGGCAGGATATTGTTTGACAAGCTGAAACTGCCCACCCAGAAAAAGACAAAAAAGAAAACCGGTTATTCCACCGACGTTGAGGTGCTGACCTCTTTGTGCCGTTATCATGAGCTGCCCGTGCTGATTCTGCGTCATCGCGAGCTCTCAAAGCTTAAATCAACCTATGTGGACGCCCTTTTCGGCCTGATCAATCCAAAAACAGGCAGGATCCATACCTCTTTTAATCAGACGGTCACTGCAACCGGAAGGCTCAGCAGTTCGAATCCCAATTTGCAAAACATCCCGGTGCGTACCGAGGCGGGCAAGGACGTGCGGAGGGCTTTTATCCCGAAGGATGGCTGGTATTTCGTGGCCGCCGATTATTCACAGATAGAGCTGCGCCTTCTTGCCCATTATTCGCAGGATGAAATTCTCACCGAGGCTTTTGCAGAAAACGAGGATATTCATACCAGGACCGCCGCTGAAGTATTCATGGTCGAGCCTGACAATGTAACAGAGGAACTTCGCCGGCAGGCAAAGACGATCAACTTCGGCATTATATACGGCATGGGCGCGTACTCGCTTTCAAAGGATCTCGGGATTACCCCGAAAATGGCGCGCACCTATATTGATCATTATTTTGCGCGCTACCACGGAGTCAAAGAGTTTATAGACCTCACAATTGAAAATGCCCGCAAAACCGGTCGGGTCGGCACGGAATTCAGCAGGATCCGCTATATACCGGATATAAACAGCAAAAACGCAAACATGCGGGGTTTTGCGGAACGTACCGCCATAAACACCCCTATACAGGGCACTGCGGCCGACCTTTTGAAAATGGCCATGATACGGGTTGACGCAGCCTTGTCCGAAAAGCGGCTTAAGTCAGCCATGCTTCTTACCGTGCACGACGAACTGGTATTCGAGGTGCCTGAAGACGAAATCGAGCAGGTCTGTAACCTGGCGAGGCAGATCATGGAAAACATCGCAGAACTCTCGGTTCCCCTGAAGGTCAATATTTCGGTGGGCAATGATTGGGCCGCCGTGCACTAGGGCGGCCCAATCAGCTTTAATTTTCTTCATCCTGCTGATGTTTCTGCCCGTTTTCCTTCACTGATTTTTCCACAGTAGTGTAAATATTGCGGAAGTGCGAATGAAAGGTGGACGGGGTGATATTGCCCACCTCGATAAACTTGACCACTATTTCCTTGGCGGCCTTTAAAATCATTTCATCCTGTTTCATTTATAGAACCCTTTATTTTGAAATTCGAAGCACGGAATCAGATTATTTGAATCTTTCAATTTATAACAGAAATCGCGGTCAATGGCAATTGCTTGACATACGGGGCGCCCTGCATTAATAATAAGTTTTTGTATTTCGGCGGGAGGAAAGAATATGAAAAATAGTGCAAAAATCGGAAGAAACGATCCCTGCCCCTGCGGCAGCGGGAAAAAATACAAGAAGTGCTGCATGGGCCGGCAGGACAGCCAGCCGGTGGACATGAAGAAGTGGTATAAACAGAAATACGACATACGGCTAAAAGAGTCCGGGGATATCGAGGGTATTCGGGCGGCCGGAAGGATCGTATTGGAAAGTATCGACATGGTGGAGGCGGCCATCAGGCCGGGCACGACCACAGACGAGATAAATTCCATGGTCCACGACCATGCGGCAAGATACGGGGCTGTCCCGGCGCCGTTAAATTACCGGGGCTTTCCCAAAAGCGTGTGCACTTCGGTAAATGAGGTGATCTGCCACGGCATTCCGGGCGACTATGTGCTTGCAGACGGCGATATTATCAATGTGGACGTCACCCATATCTATAAAGGATATTATGCGGATGCCAGCAAAACTTTCTTTGTGGGCACCCCCGGTCCTGATGCAAAAAAGATCGTGGAAGTGGCCGCGGAAAGTCTGAAGTCTGCCATGGCAAGGCTTGCTCCGGACAATACCATTGGTGATATCGGCTGGGCGATCCAGAGATGCGCCGAAAGCCGGGGCTGCTCGGTAGTACGGGAATTTGTTGGGCACGGGGTCGGTTTTGCTTTTCACGAACCGCCTCAGGTCCCGCATTACGGCAAAAAAGGCGAGGGGATTACGCTTGTGCCGGGCATGGTTTTCACTGTGGAGCCCATGATTAATCTGGGAAAATCGAATCTTTTTATCCAGGACGACGGCTGGACCGCCGTAACAGCGGACCGCAGTCTTTCAGCCCAGTTCGAACAGACTTTTTTGATCACCGAGACCGGCTACGAGAGCCTTACTCCGTATCCGCTGTAGTTTCATTGTCGAGCAGATTGCGGACTTTTCTTAACAGTTCGTCTGCTGAAAATGGTTTTTGCAGGAGCTCCATGTCCTTATGGAGGACAAAATTACTATGAATGGCATTGCTGGTGTATCCGCTGCAGAACAGGACTTTTGTTTCCGGCTTTAGCGCCTTTATTGCATCATTTACCTCCTTGCCGTTTTTCCGGGGCATAACTACGTCCAGTACTGCCAGGTCAATTTTTTCCATGTTGGATTTAAAAGTCTCAATCGCCTTTTCACCGTCCCTGGTGCAGATGGTATGGTATCCCGCCCGTTTTAGCACGGTATGCATCAGGTCGCATACCATTTCATCGTCTTCTGCGATCAGTATGGTTTCGCTGCCTCCCAGAACCTGTCCCTTGAGGTTTACGCCTACTTCCGAGGCCCTGCGTTCGACCTCCGGCAAATAGATTTTAAACAATGTCCCCTGTTCAGGCTCGGAATAGACGTTTATCATGCCTTCGTGCTGGCGGATTATGCCGTAGGCGGTGGCCAGACCCAGCCCGTGGTTTTTCTCCGCCGGTTTTGTGGTAAAAAAAGGCTCAAAGGCGCGTGACGCAGTATAGGCATCCATGCCAACCCCGGTGTCGCTGACGCTTATCAGCACGAATCGGCCGGGCTGCGCCCAGTCGTGGGTTTTGCAATACTGGCCGTTGATAAGGATATTCTCGGTTTCAATAGTGATAGTCCCGCCGTCGGGCATGGCATCGCGGGCATTTATGCACAGATTGACCAGGACCTGCTCGATCATGGAGGGATCGGCATGTACAATGCCGAGGTTGTGGCCCGGAATAAAATCGAGTTCGATGTTTTCCCCAAGCAGCCCTTTTAGCATCTGTATGGTCTTGGGTATCAGGTCGTTTATATTGAGAATCATCATCTGCATGACCTGGCGGCTGCTGAAAGTCAGCAGGTTGCGCACCAGGTTGGCCGCCCGGTTTCCGGCGGAGATGATTTCGTTTAACGATGGCCTTGCAGGATGGGTATCGTGGATGTCATCTGTCATCAGATCGGCATACCCGTTTATGATCTGGAGAAGATTGTTAAACTCGTGGGCGATTCCGCCGGAAAGTTCTCCTACTGCCTCCATTTTCTGGGTATGGCGGAGGCGGTGTTCCAGTTTTTCCTGTTCTTCCCGGGCGATTTTTTCGTCGGTGATATCTGTTGCGGTAAAGCTGATGCCCGCAGACCAGTCCTCGGGATTAAGCGGTGCCGAGGTAAGCGAAATAAAGCGGATTCGTCCGTCTTTTGTTTTCCATCGGGTTTCCACAGTGCCCGGGGCCTCGCCGTGCACACGTGTGTATTTCTTCTGTGTTACGTAATCATAGTCACCTTTTTCTGCATACAGCATGCGGATGCTTTGGCCGAGCAGTTCCTTGCGCCTGTAGCCGGTCATTGTACAGAGCTTTTCATTTACATCCCTGATGATCCGGTCTGTGACGCGGCCGTTTTCAATTTCTAGTTCCAGAAAACCCATTCCAATGGGCGAAGCCATAAGCAGGCTGTTTAAGCGTTCCTTTCGTTGCCGGATGTCGGATAAGCTTGTCTCGAGTTCAGTCAGATCCTCAATGCAGAGAAGAGCGGATTTGCCGTGGTTGTCAATTG
>JAIPDT010000112.1 GCA_021737545.1 Desulfobacteraceae bacterium | reverse complement strand
TCCATCCAGAAATAGCCAATTTGCCCAATTTCTGCGTCAGGCTCAAATTTTAATCCTCAAAATACTTTGAGTATTCCTGCGGTTAAAATTTTCGCCTTCCTTGAACTTGAACAAATTATCTGATTTCTGGATGGACACTAATTCGGTTTATCCCACTGCTTTTTTAATATAATAGTAACGACCTAATCCGTCAAATTTCACAATATCACAATTTCACAATATCCGCGGCTTATTTATTCGTTGTCCAACCCTGCAAATAAAAGAGTCTTTTTCTGATTTTCGCTCCTCTCATGTACTGACTTTTTTTGTGAAAATTTGAATTTTTCGGATCTTAGCAAATGTAAGGCTTAAAGCCTTCGGCTACATTGAGCCCGGGCAATTCCAATCAGCCGATCAGTTTGCCTTTCACCGGGGATTGCCGGGCTGAGTGTTCATAGTTTGATTTTGCAGTTGATTAATTATAATGTACTGCTGTGCTCTCGTGCAACTTCCAAGGAAGTCCAAGGTCCGGGGCGGTTTTTTGAAGAAACATTGAACGTTTTCAGGAAAAATTCAGCAAATGCCGGAGCATCAGACGCTGGTAATATAGAGCTTTTTGCGAAACCATCAGCTTTTAACCCTTTTAAATTCACAGACTGCATGAAGAAAATTTTTATGCCCGCTGATTTTTTCATATGAGCAAGAATCCTGAGCAAATCGAAGTGGCCGTGGCAATGCCGGTATTCGGAACCTATACCTACGCGGTTCCGCCTGAGTTTGCCGATCTTGCCGAGGCCGGGAGACGAGTGCTTGTGCCATTCGGTTCCCGCCGGATTACCGGATACGTGCTCGGCCCGGATACACGCAATCCCGGAGAGGGGATAAAGAGGATAGAAGATGTAATCGATGATGATACTCCGGTGTTTCCTGCTGAAATGATCCCTTTTTTCCGCTGGATCGCAAATTATTACCTGCACCCTTTAGGCGAGGTCATTTCAGAGGCTCTGCCTGGGGGCATAAACCCGTCAGAGTATGCGGTCTACCGGTCCACCCAGGAAGGTATAAGGGCTTTTGAGCAGGGAAAACTTAAGACAAAAGAGAATAAAATCCTGGAGCTGCTCAGGGACAATAATGTCTGCAGATGGGCTGTACTCTGCCGCAAAGCAGGAACCCACATCCCCAGAAGCCTGCTTGAAAAAATGCGTCACGCAGGCTTGATTGAAAAACAGTACAAAATCTACCAACAGGCCGTGCGCACCAGAACCAGGCGATGCGCCGAGCTTTCAAACGAGGATGTTCAGGGACACAGGCTTTCCAAACAGAAAAGCCTTATAATCGAACATTTGCGGCGCCACGGACAGACCCCGGTAGACGAGTTAAAGAATGTTGTCTCCACCGCGGCAGACCATGTCCGGGAACTGGCAAAACAGGGCTGTCTCCTCATCAGTGAACAGGAGGTTTACAGGGATCCGTTCGGAGATCCCGTAGATCCGGATACCCCGCCCAGATTGACCTCGGAGCAGCAGCGTGTGGTCCGGGATGCCGGCACTGCAATAAAATCCGGATTTTGTGCTTATCTGCTAGCAGGTGTTACAGGAAGCGGCAAAACCGAGGTCTACATGCAGCTTGCGGCCCAAGCCCTGGAAAATAATCGCACCGCCCTGATCCTGGTACCGGAGATCGCCCTGATTTCGGAGGTAGAACGCCGTTTCAGGGCCAGGTTCGGGGCGCGGGTCGGGGTGCTTCACTCCGGGCTTTCTGCGGGCGAGCGCTTTGATCAGTGGATGCGTATCGCCAGAGGGGAGGCTCCTGTTGTAATCGGCGCCCGATCCGCCGTATTCGCTCCGCTGGTATCTCCAGGGGTCATTATCGTGGATGAAGAGCACGATACTTCTTATAAGCAGGAAGGGCGCCTGCACTACAATGCCAGGGATATGGCCGTGGTACGGGCAAAGCTTTCTGATGCCGCAGTTGTGCTGGGATCTGCCACGCCCTCGGTTCAGTCCGTATACAACGTAGCCGCAGGAAAGTTCCGTGAGTTAAATCTTACCAGGCGCATTCAAAGCCGGGCCATGCCAGAGGTCCGGGTGGTGGACCTGCGCCAGCACAAAGGTCTTCGGGGTGCACGGAGATTTATCACTCCTCCTCTGGAAGAAGAGATTCGCGCCACACTCGGCCGCGGCGAGCAAGTGCTGTTATTTTTAAATCGGCGGGGGTTTGCAAGCTACCCTGTGTGCGCCCAGTGCGGAGAGCCTTTAAAATGCCGGCACTGTGATATTACCCTGACGCTCCACAAAAAGGCAAATATTTACAAGTGCCACATGTGCGGGTATTTCAGAGCGGCCGCTTCCAATTGTGACACCTGCGGATCCGGGTCCATTAAGCAATTGGGCATGGGCACGGAAAAACTTGAGGATGCGGTTCGAGATCTCTGCCCCGAGGCCCGTGTGGCCCGCATGGACAGGGATACAATCAACCGCAGGGGCGCGTTGTTAAAAATTCTAAAGGGCCTGCGCGAGCAGAAAATCGACATCCTGGTTGGCACCCAGATGGTTGCAAAGGGACATGATTTTCCCAATATTACACTGGTTGGTATCATTTGTGCGGATCAGTCTCTGTCATTTCCGGATTTCCGGGCGGGCGAGATGACATTCCAGGTGCTGGCACAGGTGGCGGGACGTGCGGGCCGGGGGACGGCCCCCGGCAAGGTGATGCTGCAGACTTACAGCCCTGAGCATTTCGCAATTGAGGCGGCCCGCGCTCAGGATTTCATGGAGTTTTACAAACATGAGATCAGATTTAGAAAATCTTTGCAATACCCCCCGTTTTCCCGTATGACTCAGCTTAAGATCTCCGGCCGGGACAAGGACCGGACCAGAAAGCAGGCAGAAGAACTCGGTCTGCTATGTCACCGACTGCAGAAAAGCGGGGAGTCTAAATTTCAAAGTGTTCAGATCCTGGGTCCCATAGAATCGCCCGTGCCCAGAATTGCCGGCCGATACCGTTGGCAGATCCTTCTTAAGGCTCCGGCCGCAGACAGCATCCGGGAGATGCTGTGTCGGCTTCTTTCTCAAAATCCATCTGTTTTTTCCGCCGGCGGGGTTCATACGGCCATTGACGTGGACCCGTTTTTCATGATGTAGCCTGCAAGCCGGTTTTCGGAAAAAAATAAAGTGGTTTATCTGCCTGAGGAAGTCTTGCAAACAGATAAAACCGCTTTATATTAATTTATAAAAAACCGCAAAAAAGGAAAAATCATGGGTAATGCCAATAAGGGACGAAAACGGGTTGTCTTTTGGCTGAATGCTGAGAGTGCAAACGAAGTCTGCATTGTAGGTGATTTCAATGGCTGGCAGGCGCAAAAGCACCTTTTGAAGAGAAAACCCGGAGGATTCTGGGAAAAAACACTCATGCTGCCGCCCGGCCGTTATGAGTACAAGTTCTTGGTTGACGGCAACTGGTGGCTTGATCCGTCCAACGGGCACTGCTGTGACAACTGTTTTGGGGGACAGAATTCGGTAGTCGAGGTGGGCCTGCAAGGCAGGTGAGATTTAAGAACCTGCCACTGCCGGCGTTGTTTTGGGCGAATTTAATACCGGCAGCAACGGCCCGCTTACCGTACCTAATATAAAACATTAGGAATAAATAAAACGATTGACGGAAAAATCGTCATTATTATGACCGCGGCAAAGACAGCGGCCAAAAAGGGAAAGATACCTTTGAAAAGTTCTTCAAGCTGGATTTCTCCGCCCGGCAACCCCCGGGAAATTCCGTAGACTATGTAAACGTTGATCCCGACCGGCGGTGTTATAACCCCCATCTCGGCAACCAGCACAATGATAATGCCGAACCAGATCGGATCAAAACCAAGGAGTTGAACTACAGGAAAAAAAATCGGAATGGTCAGGGTAATAAGGGCCAGGGCATCCATGAAAAACCCGCCCAAAAAATAGATCATAATGATTATGGCCATTACTACAAAAGCCGGAAGATCCAGTCCGCCAATGTAGGAGGCAATATCAAAGGGGATCCTGGTCACCGCAATGAATTTCCCGAACACGGTTGCGCCTGCTACAAGAAACAAGACCATGCAGGATGATTTCAGGGTTTCATAAATGGCGTCTACAAATTTTGCCCAGGTAAGCTGCCTACGTATAAGGGATGCAAGCAGTACCCCGAAAACGCCTACAGCAGCGGCCTCGGTAGGCGTAAACCAGCCCATGAAAAGCCCTCCCATTACCAAGAGAAATACAAGGAGGACTTCGCCCATGTTAAGCAAAGATCTGAATCGTTCTTTCCAGGGATATGTATCCCCGGCAGGCCCGTGAGAGGGTGCGATATTGCACCAGATCCAGATGGTTATGATAAAGAGTATTGTTACCAATATTGCGGGGGCGATACCCGCCATAAAGAGCTTGCCGATGGACTTTTCAGTGAGCACGCCGTATACGATCAGCACAACACTGGGCGGCATTATCATGCCCAGCCCGCCGCCTGCGGCCACCGAACCCGCGGATAATCGATCCCTGTAGCCAAATCGCCTCATTTCCGGCATACCCACGGTGGTCATGGTCGCAGCAGTTGCGGGGCTGGAACCACATACCGCTCCGAACGCGGTACACGAGGTAACGGTAGCCATGGCCATGCCGCCCCTTATACCGCCCAGCCACCTGTAAGCTGTACTGTAAAGCCGGGTGCTTATGCCGGCTCCGAAAACCAGTTGCCCCATGAATATAAATAAAGGAATAGTGGTCAGATCATAGTTGGCAAAAGTGGAATAGAACTCCTTGGCCAAAAGATTTAGGCCCCCTTTTGGGGAAACCATTATACTGAATCCAACGAATCCAACCATTGTCATTACATAAGCAACCGGCATTCTGGTGAGAAAGATGAGGATCATCACCCCAATGCCAATTATTCCGATAGTTGTTGGTTCCATTAGCTATCTTTCCTTCATCCGGTTAAAGGTATCTATAATCGTCTTTATAATAATGACTGAAAAAATAAAGAATCCCACTCCGACCGCAAAAATAAGCAGATATTCTGGGAGTTCGAGGTTCATGGAGACTTCCCCTGATTCCATTACACTGCGGCCATACAAAAACATCATCCAGGTCACCAGGAGAAACAGAGCCAAGGCGAGCAGGTTTGTCACCAGGTCAAGTATATAGCGGACTTTTTCCGGCAGTTTGTTATAAAGAATTTCGACACCGACATGCCGGTCATCAGCGTGTGATTCACCCAGCGCGACCGCAACAACAACGGCGGCCATAAAAGTTACCAGCTCATAGGCCCCGAAAATCGGATAGCCGAACATTCGGCCGATTATATCGCAACAGGTAAGCGCCACCATCACGACCAGCAGAACGCCGCCTATTATCATTATTTTGCGGGATATCCATCTAAAAAATTTTAAAATAGAAAACATGTTTCTGCCCCTGTTGAGCGTGCCATGATATAGAAATCGGCTTCCTTTAAAAGAAGCCGATTTCCGATTTGTTCACTTTATAGCCGGATAAAATTCATGGTCCAATTAATCTCCAAGAGCCCTTTATTTATAGGCCTCAAGCTTGTTTTCTATATAGCTGATTATAGCTTCCCCGTCCAAGCCCCTTTCATTCAACTTCTCGATATAATTTTCAAAGACAGGTTCTACAGCACCTTGCCATTTTTGGCTTTGATTTTCGGTGAGTTCTATAATTTCTCCCCCCTGGTTCTTGAAAAACTCCATTCCTTCTTCATCGCTGCTGTCCCATGCCTCTCCGTGCTTGCGCGCCCACTCCTTGTTTATCTTCTCAATGGCTTTTTGATCCTTTGAATCTATGGAATTCCACTTGTCTTTATTCATAACCACAAAAAAGGTGGTCGTATAAGCTGTAGCATCCGTAACAGTTGCGAAATCAACGACTTCACCCATATTCCAGCCCTTGTTGACTTCCACCGGATGAATGCTGCCATCCACTACCCCTCTTTGGAGCGCCTGATACGTATCAGGCATTGCCATGCTGACCGGTGTGGCCCCGAGCGCTTCGACTACATTGGCGCTCATTCCTGTGGAGCGAATTCTTTTGCCTTTAAGATCTTCAAGGGTTTTAACGGGTTCATTCCGGGTATGAATGTAGCCCGGGCCGTGGGCGTTGAAAAACAGGACTTTTGTCTGGGAAAATTCTTCGGGCTGCATCTTGTTATACAGCTTGTTTGCTACCGCTGTTGCGGCCACTCCGGAAGGATACCCGAACGGCAGATCCATTGAGGCCATAACAGGAAAACGCCCCTGGGTATAGGCAAGTGCTGAGGTGCCTATATCCGCAATGCCGTCCACTATAGCTTCATAGGTCTGCGGGGCTTTTGTCAGGGTTTGGCCGGGATAGAAGTTGACCTTGACGCGTCCGTCGGTCTGCTTTGCAACTTCTTTACACCAGGATTCGGCAATTTTTGCCTGAATATGGGTGGGCGGGAAAAAGCTGCTGTAAGACAGGGTTATTGATTTTGCCATGGATTGGGTGGGAACAAAAATAAACAAGAAGAACATTACAATTGTTATGGAGTAAATAAATTTTTTCATTTGGCCCCCTCCTTTTGTTTGGTTCATGAAAAAGTTTAAATCGGTTTTACTCGAACACGAACACGATTTTTTCAACCTCCTTTCAATATATATTTTATCGCCTTTGGATGCCAATGCCGGAAATAAAAAAAACTGTTTGACCTATTTCTTTTATTTGTACGGTCACATTATATGGTATTTTTCATTACATGCAATTTTTCATGACAAAATATCTGTTTTGTACAATAAAATATGGCGGTTTATGCTGTGTTGGTAAATTTTTTACAATCCATGCCTAAGCAAAGCGTATGAAATGAACATTGTTCAATATAAATTTAATATGCCACGCCTTATTTTGCAAGAACAAGAGATCGTTTTTAGCAGAATACACTACAAATAAAGATGAAAGGGAGCCGATATAATGTTGTTGATAGTTTTTATATAACAACCCTACAGGAGGGGGGAAGATTTTGTCAAGAGTCTTTACATGTAATTTTTTAGGGGCCAGCAGGAACCGACATTTTGTTCCAAAAATGAGTGGTTCCTGCCGGCTGTTAATATGGGATTTAAAAACGTGGTTTAAATCGTCATAATCGTGGTGCCGCTGTTGCCCATAAGTCCGTATGTCTGGGCCATGGCAACTTTGCAGTTCGGCACCTGTCTTTCTCCTGCGCGGCCGCGAAGCTGATCCGAGCATTCGACTACCTGCCAGATTGCCTGGGCGCCGATAGCCTCGCCAAAGGAGGAAAATCCGCCGGAAGGATTTACCACCACTTTACCACCGACCTGGGTTTGTCCTTCGCGCAGCATTTTGTGTGCTTCACCTTCGCCGCAGAACCCGCAGGTTTCAAGATACTGCAGGTAATGCCATGAACTGTTGTCGGGCAGTTCGAGTACATCCACGTCTTCCGGCCCAATACCGGATTTTTTATAAGCCTGCTGCGAGGCCGAATAGCTTTCACTCAACATCGGGGCCTCTGCCTTGGCAGGGGCGGATACGGCGGAAATCCGGATAGTGGGATCGCCGTAAATTGCACTGCCCATGGTGGTGGCTTCTATTTTTACAGGATTTTTCGCTGCCTTGATTTTTTCGGGATCAGCGGTAAGAATAACTGCCGCCGCACCGTCGCTGGTAGCGCAGATTTCAAACAGACGCAGTGGATCGCAAACCATCGGAGAATTCAGGACTCCTTCCTTGGTAAAGAGCTTTTGATAACGGGCATTCGGATTTTTTACTCCGAACTGGCTTAAAAGCACCTTGATATCAGCCAGGTCTTCGGGGGTATCCCCGTATTTTTCAAAACGCTTGCGGCATTCAAGAGCCCAGTATGTCGGATTGGGCATACCCGTCATACGCCATCTTATAACATCCCTGTCCTGTCTGGGGTCATCGGATTTGGCTCCCAGAAAACCTTCGGGAGAAAAATCAACACCAATTGCCAGGGTTGTATCAGTCTCACCTGCGGCAATACTGTTATAGGCCATGCGCATTGCGGCCGATCCCGTGGCGCAGGCGTTGTATACATTAACCACAGGAACACCGGTTTCACCGAACATTGATTCGATATACTGACCTGAAAGATGCCCGGCGTTGCCGCCGTATATTAAAATGCTGGACATAATGGCACCGATGTCTTTCCAGTCCGTGCTGGCGTCTTTTAAGGCCTGTGCTACGGCAACCTCGCCTAGCTGAACAAAATTTCTATCTTTGAATTTACCCCAGGGATGCTCCCCGGTACCTATAATATATACATCTCTCATTTCGGACACCTCATTATATTATGGTTTAATTTGTGCGGAGCGCTTATTTTACAGAACGAAAAGCCCAGGTCACTACATCATTGCCGTCTTCGTCCTTGTAGAGCGGATAGTCGAAGACCTCCATTTCCATGCCCAGTTCGAGGCTGTCCAGGTCTGTCTCCATTATGATGCCGGCAATTCGGATTCCTTCGGGAAACTCAACCAGTCCGATACCATAAGGGGCGATCTCGTGGTCTGTTTTAAAGGGCGGCGGGCACATATAATGCTGAATGGTATAGGTGTCCAGTTTCCCTTTTGGTGAAAGCAGCACGTCTTCCACGTTTTCTCTTTTGCATCCCGGTCGGTGCTGGGGATGATATCCCGGGAAAAAATAACTGCCGCAATCGTTGCATTTTGCGCTTTTCAACCTGAAACCATCATCTGTCCAGCAAAACAAATCCGGCAAACGTGGTTCTTTTCCTTCCACAGTGTCCATTGTTTGCATTTCAGTATCTCCTTATTTTCCTTTAAATTGGGGGTCCCGTTTTTCGATAAAGGCAGACACACCTTCAGTTTTGTCTTCAGTGCTCAACGCCAGACTGTACATCTCACGTTCATAAGCCAGGCCGGATTCCAGGCCGACCTGGAGGCCTCTATTTACCGCTGATTTGGCTATTTCCAGCGCCGCCGGGCTCTTGGAGGCGATTTTTTTGGCAATTTCCATTACAGTGGGCATCAACTCGTCAATGGCAACCACCTTGTTGACTATGCCGAGCCTGTCGGCTTCCTGGGCTGAAATAATATCGCCTGTAAAAATCAACTCTTTGGCGCGGCATGGCCCAATCATCCTGGGCAGACGTTGAGTGCCGCCTCCTCCGGGTATGATTCCCAAATTGATTTCCGGCTGGCCGAATTTGGCTTTTTCGTGTGTGATAATAATATCGCAACCCAATACAATTTCAAAACCCCCGCCCAGAGCGAAACCGTTTACGGCGGCAATGACCGGTTTGGGGCACTTTTCCACAATTGCTCCAAGACGCTCTATGTTATGGGCATCTATCGGGGCGGTCTGTTGAA
>JAIPDT010000111.1 GCA_021737545.1 Desulfobacteraceae bacterium | reverse complement strand
AAATCTGGAGACTGAAGGGCTTTTCAGAATGCGCGTGCCCCATCATCTGAATGGTTTTTTCAGATCCGTGGCAAAGTCCGTTTGCGCTTATCATTTCAGAGCATACAAGGCCGCAGCCGCGCTGTTTGATCATCTTTCTGAAAGCAGTATCCGTGATTCCCGCCATGGGCGCCATTACGGTCGGGTTGTTAAAGCGCAGCGATCCGATTTTAAGTATTTTGTTCATGGTTTTCATAATTTGTTTTCAGCAGGATTTGCATAACAGTACAGGCAGTTGTGAAAACAGGGCTGATCTGAATACCCGCCGATGTCTTTTGATGTCATGCATCCGCATCCCTTCTCCCTGCGCTGTCCTGCATCTCTTTGAAACGAAAGCCCGCCGCCGAACAGTTCCGCCAGATGCCGGTTAGGAATGCATGAGCTTTGCATGATTTTCGAATCAGGGCGAAGATTGTCCATAACCTCTTTTTCACAGCAGGTATAAAGGTTTATCCCGAGTTTTTCAAGTACCCGCTGTATCCTTTCAAGTATGCGGATTTTTTTCTCAACCGGCGGATCGATCCATTCAAAGTCTTTTATGGCGCCAGCCCGTTTTCGCATCTTTGTATAAATATCTGCAAAACTTGTCACGCACCTGCCCACCCCTGCTGCAGAAAGTTTTTCTGCAATGTATTCGAAATCATCCAGGTTGTTTTCAACCCTGCCGTTTTGCCGATAAAAACAGATCGGGTCAAACCGCCACTGAAGAGTTTGAGGCCCGAACCGGGCGCAAAGTTGTTCTGCCTGGCAGATGCGCCCGGAAAGCGGTGAAATATTGGGCTCCAGCAAATGCGATTCTGAATTGAGCGTGAAATTAAAAAACAGGTTGTATCCGGCACGGGCCAAAGCCGCTGCATATCCCTGGCTTATAAAACGTCTGAAATCCTTGGACCAGAAGGCAATGGTATGCACGTCTTCGCTGCCGGCCGGGACAGTGTAGGAAATCCTGTTAAAGGGGTTTTGAACGATAAAATACCCCCTGTTAATCCCGGCCATGAACCAATCCATATAAAAGGCCGGGATATCGGTACGCCTGGAAGCTGATATCACGATCCGGGTTTTCATAAAAGATAGGGGTGTTTGATCAGGATCGCCCCGGCTTGCGGTCTTTTAAAGAGATTACGCTTCCCTGCTGCGATTCTCTATTTTTTGCCTCTTTTTCGCCGGACTCCTGCATTTGTTCTTCTTCATCTGTGTTGTCCTGCTCCTCTTCCGGAGGCTCGATTTTTTCAAGACGCATGCGGTGGCCGCCCATGGTAAATTCCGCACCGTTTATATAATCGTCCTTTAAAATCCATGTCACGGTCTGGATCGGCAGTTGCAGAAGCATCAGCTTGAAATGATACCAGTCCTTTTTTACATCCGGCTGGATATCTTCCACGCGGGCAAATACCACAGGCTGGTCTTCATGATAAATTAACACAATGTCGTTTTCCGCTGCCATAACACCTCACTCGGATTTCGGATTTTTTAATTTTAAAATATGTCGCCTTCATCCCAGAAATCATGGCTAAAAAGCCGTCCCGCAGGGCTCAGATTATACAGGGCATCCGCGGCCAGCAGCAAAACAGCGTTTGTCCAGGTGACTTTTTCCTCGGGCCATATTACCATGTCCGGATAAGTGAACCCGCACCAGTAGCTGCCGTCTTCAAACCGTCTTTCATGCATCCAGTTGAAAACGATTTCAGCAACTTTGTGATTTCCTGCTGCCGCCAAAGCCACCACGAGTTCGCAGGTTTCTGCGACAGTTACCCAGTGGCGGGTTGAAACACAGAGCACCCCCATGCCTTCAACCACGAATTTTTTCCAGTACTGATCAAGCCGTTTACCGGCATTCTTGCCGGTCACGGCTCCGCAGAGCACGGGATAGAACCAGTCCATGGAGTAATGCGATTTTGCTATGTTAAACAGACGATATCCGCTGCAGATGGCTTTTTGCAGTTTAATGGCTGCGGTTTCCCAGTACTCGCGCCGGATGCCCAGCTTTTTGGCAATGGCCAGAGCGCATTTGATGCTCATGAATATGGAGCTTGATCCCGTTAAAAGCGCCATGGGATGCACTTCAAGTTCCGGGCTCTTTGCCCAGTATATCTCACCGGTTTTGGCCTGAAGGCTGACCGCAAAATCAATGGCGGAGCGCACCGTGACCCACATCTGTTCCAGAAAGGCTGTATCGCCGGTTATCAAGTAATAGTGATATAATCCCACCGCAATATAGGCCGTGACATTGGTGTCACGCGTTTTGTCAACAGGGGCGCCGTTTATGTATGCTGAATACCAACTGCCGTCGGAAAGCTGGCATTCGGCAAGCCATTGATATGCCAGCCTGGCCTGCTGCGTATAACCGCAGACTGCAAGCCCCATTGCCGATTCCACATGATCCCAGGGATCTGTCTCGCCGCCTTCAAACCATGGAATTTCACCGTTTTTTTTCTGTGTCCCTGATATAAGGGCCGCCACCTGTGCCAGGTCCACCTCGGCCGGCTGTTTTTTCCACAGTAACTCCAAGTCCATCAACCCCAACCTTTATAAAATTAATAAATATGTCAAAATCAGCTCTTGAAATCAATTTATTTAAAAAAGCAGCTCCAGGCAAAATGGATACTTATCACTCTATAGCGGGCACCAGTGCCCATATCACAGCCCAGTATTCGGAATCCGGAAGTTTGTCCAAACAGACAATACCTCCGTTTTGAAACTTGAATACGGTATAATCCATTGAGCCCGTGGTCAGCCAGGAAGCCATACGTTCCATAAAGGGCAAATGTCCCACGAGCATAAGGTTTTCGCCGGGGTTAACATTTTTTCCGAATTCAGCCGGTTCATCAAGGGCCTTTAAACCTTCGGCTTCGGCCACGTCTTTTACGTCCAGTTTTTCCGCAAAAATTTCCGCGGTCTGTTCGGCCCGTTTCTTGCCGCTGTGGCGGATTTTGCCCACCAGCACGTCATATCCCGAAGCGGTCTCCCCGATGTGCTCCACCTCTTTTCTGCCCTCTTCTGAAAGGCTTTGTTCCGGGTCAATTTCTTTTGAAAGGTTTTTTCCGTGCTGTACCAGATATAGTGACATTGAATCCTCCCTCCGATTTTGTTTCATTTTCAATAAGATGGAATCACAATAAATTGTTTCAGCCTTCAATGAATATAATAAAAATATTGAACAGATTCAAACAATACGATATCGCCAAGTATAAACCGGACGGCAAAATAATTTACCAGTGATACGGAGGAATAGGCTTAAATGGGCGGATTGTTTGGATGTTCCATGAAATCTGACTGCACCATGGATCTGTTTTACGGAACAGACTACCATTCCCATCTGGGAACCAGAAGGGGCGGCATGGCTGTAAAAAACAGCAAAGGTATGGCCAAGGCTATCAAAAATATTGAAAACAGTTATTTCAGAACAAAGTTCGAATCCGAGCTCCCCAGGCTGGAGGGAAACAGGGGTATAGGAGTGATAAGCGACAACGATTCCCAGCCTCTTATAATCGGCTCGCATCTTGGTACCTTTGGTATTGCCACGGTGGCAAGGGTTAACAATCTGGCGGAACTCGCCTCCGCCGCCTTTGAGCGGGGGATACATTTTTCGGAGGCCGGAGAGGGGAGGGTTAATCCCACGGAACTCGTGGGTATGCTTATCAGTCAGGAAAACAGTTTTGCAGAGGGCATCAAAAGCGCCCAGGCAAAAGTACAGGGCTCGTGTACTTTGTTGGTCTTGACGGAAAAAGGAGTTTACGCAGCGCGCGACAGGCTGGGCCGCACACCGCTGGTAGTGGGAAAAAAGGACGGGGCATATGCGGCCGCCTCGGAAACCACCGCCTTTTTTAACCTCGGCTACGAGGCTGTTCATTACCTGGGGCCCGGCGAAATTGTTCTGATAACCCCGGAAGGCTATGAAACTGTAAATCAGCCGGGCGATAAGATGCAGGTATGTTCCTTTTTATGGGTATATTACGGGTATCCTGCATCAAGCTACGAGTCCATATCTGTTGAGGAGGTCAGATACAGGTGCGGCCGGGCTCTGGCACTGGAAGATAATACAGATGTCGATGTCGTCTCAGGCATCCCGGATTCCGGCATCGGGCATGCCATAGGATATGCAAATGAGAAAAAGATCCCCTATATGCGCCCCTTTGTCAAGTATACGCCCACCTGGCCCAGAAGTTTTATGCCCCAGAACCAGAAGGATCGGGATCTTGTGGCGCGCATGAAGCTCATACCTGTTCCGGCTCTCATTAAGGGAAAGCGTCTGCTTTTCTGCGATGACTCAATTGTCAGGGGCACCCAGCTAAAAGACAATGTCCGCACTCTGTATGAGGCGGGCGCACAAGAGGTGCACATGCGGATTGCATGTCCCGCCCTTGTTTATCCATGTGTTTTTTTAAACTTTTCAACTTCCAGATCTACCCTTGATCTGGCCGGCCGCAAGGCCATTTATGACCTGGAGGGTATAGAAAAGGAGGAGATCATACGGGGATATGCGGATCCTGATGGACAAAAGTCCGGTGACATGGTGGAAAAGATCCGCGAAAAGCTCGGGTTGACAAGCCTTAAATATCAGCGTTTAGAAGATATGGTGGCTGCCGTCGGCCTGCCGAAAGAAAAACTGTGCACCCATTGCTGGGACGGGAGCAGTTTTTATTAGTGATAACCTGCAAAAACATCGGATGATGTAAAAAGTTTTTTACGAAACCATCAGATTTCCGTTTACATTTCACTGTTCAAGTTCCACGGTTTACACAGTTTTTGACCTGCGTTTAACACCCTGAGTGCCGGCAGTTAGCAAAGAGGGATTCAAATATTTCAGCAAGGTGGAAATATGCGGGGATTTACCATATTTACAAGACTTTGTTTAAGTTATTTAATAATTCTTTTGGTCGTCATTTCACTTGGAGGGTATACCACCTGGAGATTTGATCAGTTAAACCGAATAACCAGGTCCGTTAGTTCTGTTGACAGCGAAATCATAAGGCTGGCCAATGATATTAAAGACAGTTTTTTTTCTCAGAGCGGGTTTGAGAGAAAGTATATCGTATCCGGAGACAAGGATTTCCTTGAACAGTTTTTGTCGGCGAAGAAGAATATATACAGCCAATTTGATAAGATAGAAGAACTGACAGGCGGTATGCCAAAAGAGCGGATTTTTAGTTCTACCAGATCGGCCTACAAGGATTATGTCTCGTTGGCTGAGAACGAGTTCGAAATTGTCATAAGCGATTCCAATGCTTCAGGAAAGGAATACCGGGAATCCAGAGATGAACTGGTAAACCGGGTAATTGATGGGTTGAATAAGGTTGTTGAACTGACCAAGCGGGATATGGATGAAAAGATCCGCATTTCCAATAAAATCGGATCGCAATCCCTGAAATTAAGCATACTGGCCACCCTGATAATAATAATTATGGCGGTGATTATAGCTTTCTATAACGCCAGAACAATCAACAGGCCCATCCTGTCTTTGATGAATGGGACAAGATGTATCGCAAAAGGAGATTTTGGCAAGCCTCTTGCGATATCTTCTCCCCCGGAAATAAAAGAACTTGCGGATTCCTTCAATCATATGTGCGCAAGACTCGAGGAACTCGACCGTATGAAGTCGGACTTTGTATCTCATGTTTCTCATGAATTGAGGACTCCCCTGACTTCGATAAAGGAGGCCGCCAGCATATTGTCAGAGGGAAATCTCGGCGAGCTCTCTGTTGAACAGCACAATCTGATGGCCATTATCCAGGACGAATGCGAAAGACTTATCCATTCAGTAAACAGTATATTGGATCTTTCCCGCATAGAATCGGGTATGATGGAATTTCAGATGGAGAAATACACACTTTCCGCACTTGTGGGAAAAAGTGTTTCCAAGGTAAAGCCCATCGCAGATCAGAAAGATATACAGATCCATCTGAAGATAAGCCCGGATATTCCCAATGTATTTGTCGACTGGGGTAAAATTGATCAGTTAATTGTAAATATTCTCGGAAATGCCTTAAAATTTACTCCGGCAGGGGGGAAGGTGTGGATTTCCGCATACAGGGCAGGGAAAGAATCGGAAGATTCAGGAAAAATGGTCGAGGTCAGTATAACGGATACCGGGTCCGGCATTGGCGGAAAAGAGCTTTCGGAAATATTCGACAAATTTAAAAAGGTTCACGGAAAAGGTACGGGGCTTGGGCTGGCTATAGCCAGAAATATAGTAGAAGCCCACGGAGGGAAAATATGGGCAGAAAGCGTTTACGGACAGGGAAGCTCGTTTTTTTTTACTTTGCCTGGGGTATAACTGTTTTTCTTGCAGGATGTGCTTCCTTTACCAATATGCAGCAAAAACATCTGGCCGAAGAACATTTGAATAAGGCTGAGCGGTTTTTGCAGAGGGGCGGCTATGCCCGGGCCATAATGGAAAACAGGAAGGCGGAAAAGCTTTGTTCCGGCAGGGAACCCGGAGACCGGGCTTTGTACAATATGGGGCAGATCTGGATTGACGCAGAAAATCCCGGCAGAAGCTGCAGAAAGTCTATAAAATGCTTCAGACGCCTGCTGCGGGAATATTCAGACAGCGATCTGGCCGGGGAGGCCGCAAACTGGGTTTACGTTCTTGGCGAACTTGTCGAAGTAAAAAAAAATCTGCAGGGTTTGGAAGATAAGATGCATGCTTTAAGGGAGGAGAACAGATCCCTGGAGAAAAAGGCCGAAGGATATAAATGCAGGGTAAAAGAACTCAAGGCAGATCTGTCATCTATAAGAGGGCGCATAAGCAAATGCCGCGAACAATTGAAAAAATTAAAAAAGATAGACCTGGAATTAAATAGAAAAAAAGAGGATAATCTCAATGGAGAGAGAAAGAATCCTGGTAGTTGACGATGACCAAAGTATTCTTGAAATTTTGAGAATAAGACTCGAGTCTGAGGGCTATGAGGTAAACGTGGTTTCCAACAGGGATGAAGCCTTGAATTTGGCCAGGGAATGTATGTTCGACCTTGCTTTGGTGGATTTAAAGCTGGCCGAAGGAGACAAAGACGGCATTTATCTGATGCAGGAGCTGCATCAGATAAATGCCGAGACGCCCATTATAATCCTTACTGCTTACGGGACAATAAACAGCGCGGTTGATGCCATGAAACGGGGGGCATACAGTTATCTGACAAAGCCTTTTGATCATCATGATTTGTTTCTGCAGATAAAAAACGGCCTTGAGAAAAGCAGTCTTGCCAGGGAAGTTAAAAGGCTTAAGGCTCTTGTGGACAAAAAGTACGGTATAAATCATATCATAGGCAAAAGCCGAAAGATGCTGGAAGTCCTGGATAAAACTCACCGGGCTGCCGAGACGGATTCCAATGTTTATATATACGGGGAAAGCGGTACGGGAAAAGAACTGATAGCCAAGAGTCTTCACTTGTTGAGCCCAAGAAAGGACAGGCCTTTTGTGGCAATAAACTGCGCTTCGATCCCTGAAGGACTGCTGGAGTCCGAATTGTTCGGCTACGAAAAGGGCGCTTTCACGGGGGCCACGGGCAGAAAAAAGGGCCTTTTTTCTCAGGCTCATACCGGTACTTTGTTTCTGGATGAAATTTCTGAAACCCCTGCTTCAATGCAGGTTCGGCTGCTTCGGGTCCTTGAGGAAAGGCAGTTTCAGCCTCTGGGTTCTGAAAAAGTCGTCAGCGTGGATGTAAGGATAGTTGCGGCATCCAATAAAAATATCGGAAAGGAGATGGAAAAAGGTTCCTTTCGGGAGGATTTATATTACAGGCTCCATGTTATCCCGATCAGCCTGCCGCCGTTAAGGGAGAGAAAAGAGGATATCCCGCTTCTGGCCGATCATTTTATGGATAAGTTCAGCAGGGAAAAGGGAAAAGATTCCAAGGGGCTTTCCTCCGGAGCCATTCAGAAATTATTGTCCTATGACTGGCCGGGCAACGTGCGTGAATTAGAGAATACAATTGAATATGCGGTAGCAATGAGCGACGGCGGGTTAATTGAGCAGGACTTGATTCTACAGGCCCGGAAAACCGAAAACGGTGAATTTAAATCCCTCAAAGAGGCCAGGGATGATTTTGAGAAAGATTATATTTCCCGTGCTCTGACATTAACAGGCGGGAATGTGAGCAAGGCCGCCGGTCTGGTTAAAAAGTACAGGGCCGATTTTTATGATCTGTTAAAAAAACACAATCTTAAGCCGTCTGAATTCAAGAATCTCAGGTAATGATGGCAAAGTAAAAAGTCCAATATCTGCGTTGCGCTGCATCCCTTCGGAATTTCACGTACGATTAACTACGCTGCATTCCTCGGGATTTGCGCGCCTTGATCTTGAACTTTTTACTTTGCCATCTCAAAATTGACTTTTTACGAAACTGTCAAGTAATGATAGAATCGTAATAAGTGGTGCAGGAAAAACCATACACTTAATGTGCAGTGAAAACAGTAAAATATTTAATTAACCCGCCGTATATCTTTCCTTATGTAGGATTCCCCCTTCGATTAACACCTCCAGGCTGCCCAGCAGTTTCGCGACGATCCCCTCTTTATGACGGGTTCAGGCTGACGGTCATCTATGGCATAAAGCTTGCTTTATAGAAAATACCGTTTGACAAGTTTTAAGGAAAGGAGGTGTCTGAGCGTTTTGATTTTTTCACGAGGTATGAAGAGGCAGGCATATTAAGTCTGCGTGTTATGTAAAGGTTTTTCATCAATAACCGTTGGTAAAAAAGGAGTTAACAATGTTTAAAAAGGTTTTTCCCGCAGTAATTCTCTCGTTGTTTGTCCTGTCTTTTGCAGCAGTTGGATTCGCATCCGGGACTGCCGAAGACACCAATACAGTTGAGGGGGTGATAGTTGAAATTGATCAGTCAGACGAAAATGCAAGTATCGTGCTAAAAGATGCCTCGGGCAATGACGCGGAGTTCTCTGTCAGTGAAGGCGTTGCAATTGAAAACATTGCTGTTGGTGATAGGGTAAGTGTTCAGTATTCTCCCGGGGACAGAACTATTAAATCAATCAGCAAACTTTCCGGTTAAGCTCCCTCCCTTCTCAACCCCCCCGAAAGTTAGCTAAGGGGGAGTTGAGTTGACTAAATATTTACCCCCCCTCTAAACAATACCCATACGGCATGGCCGGCCCGGCCATGCCGTATGGGGATTTCTTGTTGATTTTCCGGCCTTAAAATGCAAAGGAAGACAATTGAGATTTATATAATGATAGAATCGTAAAAAGTTGTTTATCCTGATAGGGCGGTATTTTTGCATAAAGGAAATCCGAAAGCACCTTGGCTGATCGGCGGTCCGAAAAAGTAGCTTCCTCGCTCCAGGAGCCTC
>JAIPDT010000110.1 GCA_021737545.1 Desulfobacteraceae bacterium | reverse complement strand
CGCTGTGCGCTCTGGGCAGCAGTGCGCCCAACCCGGTCCTGACTACCCTGCGGTATTTCCGGGACGAATACACCGCCCACATCGAGGACAATAAATGCCCGGCAGGAGTCTGCAAAGAGCTGATCACCTATTTCATAGATCCTGAAAAGTGTACCGGATGTCGAAGCTGCGCCAGGCAGTGCCCCCAGGAATGCATCAGCGGGGAGAAGAAAAAACCGCATGTCATTGATGCAAGCCGCTGCATCCGCTGCGGCATCTGCATGGAAACCTGCAAATTTGATGCAGTCTATGTGGAATGAGCCGTCTTTCGGAAACATTTGAACAAGGAGCCATAAACCCGATGATTACTTTTCAAATAGACAACCAGACGGTTGAGGCAAAACCCGGCTGGACCGTGCTGGAAACTGCAAAGCATTACGGGTTTGAGATCCCGACCCTTTGCCATCATGAGGCGGTCACCCCCAGCGGAGCCTGCCGGCTGTGCATGGTGGAGCTCAGGGAAGGAGATTGGTCAAAGCTTGTGGCATCCTGCATTTACCCCGTAGCAGACGGTATAAACGTCTTTACCGACACCGAGCGGGTCCGCAATGTCCGGCGATGGATCCTGGAAATGCTTTTATCGGAATGCCCGGCAAGTAAACATATTCAGGATATTGCCGCAAGGCACGGGGTAAGCCGGACCAGGTTTCCGGTTGAAAACCCTGAAGAGCAATGCATGCTTTGCGGACTTTGCACCCGGGTATGCGAGGAAGTGGTGGGACTTGCAGCCATTTCCACCGTGGACCGGGGAATACACAAAAAAATCGGCGCACCTTTTCTGCGCCCCTCCGAAGTGTGCGTTGCCTGCGGCTGCTGCGTGACCATCTGTCCAACAGACGCCATGCAGTCAAGGATCGACTCGATACGCCGCGTCTCAGCCACGCAGCTTGCCGCAAAGACATCCTGGTAGACAAGGAGGCAGAAACCATGCAAACGAATACAAAAACAGGCGTTTTTATTTGCCGATGCGGAGAGAAAATTGCGCCTTTTATCGATTTGGAGGCGCTTGCCGGGATAGTAAGTCGGGACGCCAATGTAGCACACTGCGAAATTCTTCCCTACCCCTGCCTGAATCCCGGGTTCGACCGTATCACGGAGACGATCTCAAGCAAAAAACTAAACCGGCTGGTTATCGCAGGTTGTGAAGGTCGGCTGATGCTGAAAAAATTCGAAAAAACTTTTGAGCCCATGGAACTCTTAAAGGGCCAGATCGACATGATCAACCTGCGGGGCCATATAGCCGCCGGCAATGACCTGTCCCCGGAAAAACGGGCTGAAAAAGGCGCAAAGCTGATCAAAGCCGCCGCCGCGGAAATGGCCGCCCTCGCCCCCACCATCCAGAAGCGGACCTTCCTTGATGGCCCGGTCATGATTATTGGGGGAGGGGCTGCCTCCTGGACCGCTGCTCAGGAACTTGCAAGACAAGGGCTCGATTTTATGCTTGCCCCGGATATCGGGGATCCTGAAATCCTGTTTGAAGAGCTGCACCGGCAGTATCCCGGGGAATGGAAAAATTATCCCCGCATGAAAAAAATCCGTCAGGAAGTGCTTCAAAGCCACCGTTGCAACATGCTGCCCGCCGGTGATCTGCTTAACCTGGCCGGCATTACCGGAGACTATAAGCTTACTTTTTCCATGGCCGACGGCAACCAACGGGTCTATAAAGCTGCAGCTATTATCGCCTGTCTTGATGCAGGGCTTGAGCCTCCGACCGAAGAATTCGGTTATGACGGCCAAAGCGTTATTATACAGCCCGAATTCGATGAGTATGTAGCTGAAAAAGGCATTTTCGAGGATCAAGTAGTATTCTGGGTAAATGACTACGAGGCGGGATACCCGGAATTCGCCCAGTTGTCAGCCCTTTCCGCGTGGGCTATGGCAAAAAGGGTCCGCGAATCCTACCCCAAGTCCCAGGCGGTTATTTTATACAACGAGCAGATGGAAATACCGCTGACCGGCCGGGACCGGACACTGTCAAGGAATCTTGGAATATTTTGGGTACCCTACGACAAAACCATACGCCCCACTATTCAGGAGGGGTTCATTACTGTCGGAAATCTCAACGATCATATGGAATATGACATTCCCTGGGACTTGATGGTGCTTTCCCCGGAAAGGGCCGTTTCCGGACGAACACGGAAAACCGCGGAAATCCTCGGCCTTTCACATAAGCACGGCCGGTTTCTCACAGGGCATCACGCATGGGTTCGCCCGGAGCAGGTCGGCCGGGAAGAAACCTATTTGGCCGGCAGTGCCCGATTCCCTTGCGATCTGCACGAAGCCCTGGCCCAGGGATACAGAGCCGGGAGGAAAACTGCGGAACTTTTTCAAAAATCCAGGGGCGGCGAGCTTTTTGTGCCCCGAATAGTGTGCTCGGTGGATCCGGACAAGTGTGTCGGCTGTGGATTATGCCAGGAATTGTGCGATTGCGGCGGCATCGGGGTTGAAGAAGCCACGGGGGGCGGGCTGCCTCGAGTAGTAGACCCTCTGATTTGTACGGGTGGAGGTACTTGTGCGGCTGCCTGCCCGTATAAGGCTCTTGTGCTGCAGAATAACACCACAGACCAGCGCGAAGCCAGGGCCGGCGCATTGGCTTCACAAATGGGTCCGGACGAAGTCATCGCCCTGGGATGTGCATGGGGCGGTCTGCCGGCTGCGGACAATGCAGGTAAAAAAGGGCTTTTTTATGACCCCCGTGTTCATCTAATGAGCGTACCCTGCGTTGGTCAGCTCGACCCGGGCATTTTGGCACGGGTGTTTCTTGATGGTTCACCGGGATTGCTTCTGCTGGGATGCAACCCTGAAGAATGCCACCACTCCTACGGGGTGGACCATGCCTGGAGCCGAGTCAACCTTATCAAAAAACTGCTGACCATGTGCGGGTTTGACAGGCGCCGCATCGCCCTGGCCCATGCGGACCTAAACAAGCCGGAAGAATTTGTCCACACGGTAAACAGCTTCGCCAATGTGGTGGGAGCAATCGGTCCCATTGGAAAAACCCCGCAAAACATAAGCCGGCTGAAAAGCATGCATGAACTGGTATCAAACAACGCCCGTATACGGCATTTGCTGTGCGTGACTCTGCGGCAGAACGACGAGACTGAATACAAGGGGAATCAACGGCATGCACTCGACTTTGATCGTGACTTTTCCGCAGCCCTGCGGGAGGAATTTCTGCGCACCCGGCTGCTGCAGCTACTTAGAACAGAAAAGCGCCCCCTGAAACTCAACGAACTGAGCAACGCTCTTATGGAAAACAGGGAGCAGGTGGGCGAGCAACTATGGTCCATGGTATACGAAGGTTTGGTCCACCGTTCGCACTACAACCATGAGGCGCTGTTCATAGCCGGTTGACACGAACAAGGATGAAATATTTCTCAATTTAAAGCAATCCTTGCCGCTCCCTGCCGCTTCGGATATATATTTCTGTTTGAATTATACGAACAAACATAGTAATATAAATAATTTTCGGGATATTTTTGATCAAACTGTCTATGCGGGGGTCTTGGCATGGCTTTTACAATAACACTTTATGCCTCTTTAATAATATTTTTTCTAGGACTTTTATACAGGTTCGCTACCTGGCTTTCCAGAGAAACCGGATTTTCCCGAAAGGGCGCGGGTACTCCGGCAAGATTCTTATGTGTTTTCACGGGAATTATCTCGGTCATATTAAGCAAAAAAATTTTCGAACTAATCCGGGTATTTTTCCTAGACATTCTGTTGCAGAAAAGAATCCTGAAGGAAAGCTTCTTGCGATGGGCCATGCATATGCTCATCTTCTGGGGCTTTATCCTTCTTCTTTTTATGCACGCAATGGGACAGATAATTACGGCTCCTATTTTTAACAATTATGAGTCAACACTGAACCCTTATTTCTTTTTGCGGGATTTTTTCGGAGCAATTGTCCTGGCAGGGATAATCATCGCTGTCGTCAGGCGTTTCGTACTAAAGGTGCCGCGGCTTAAAACCAACGGCATGGACATATATGCGATTGTCATAGTGGCTGTGATCATACTGTCCGGATTCTGTCTGGCGGCCATGAAGATCACCTCCGAGACTGAATACACGAACATGGTTGATGAATACGCCGGACTTCAAGGCGAGCAGGCTCGTGCGCTTGAAAGCTACTGGGTTTATGAACAAGGTCTTGTTTCGAGCAGAGTCGCAGGGCCTTTTGAAGACGAAGTGCTGGAGCAGGGCAAACAGCTGCACCAAAGCTACTGTGCATACTGCCACGCCCCTGCGCAATCAGCCTTTACCAGCTATTCCGTATCTAAAATCATAAGCCCGGTTGCCACACCTCTGGACAGGGCGGGGTTTGTACAGATATTCTGGTATATCCATTTTCTTTCCTGTTTTTTGGCCCTGGCCTACCTTCCTTTCAGCAAGATGCTCCACATCTTTTCAACGCCCATAAGTCTGCTTGCCAACGCGGTAATGGATGAAGAAGACTCGAAGCCTGAAAACATTGCAACCCGGCAGGTAATGGAGCTTGATGCCTGCACCCACTGCGGCACCTGCAGTCTGTATTGTTCGGCCATGATGGGTTATGAGGCAAAAGCAAACCCTTATATTCTGCCTTCCGAAAAACTGCGCCCTTTAAAGGCCCTGGCATCTGGCAGAAAACTTGATAACGCAGAAGAAAAAGCGATAGTCGAAGGGATTTATCTGTGCACTAACTGCGACAGATGCACGGTGGTCTGCCCGTCCGGCATCAATCTCAGGCAGCTATGGATCAACGCAAGAGAAAAGCTGATACAGAAAGGACCTTCAGAGCCGTTAATCCTCTCGCAACTTTCATTTGCAAGAGGGCTTAACCGGAAACGAATTCCCAAAGAAATTTACTCCATCCCGATAGAAAAGGCGGAAAGGGCCGTGCGCGAAAAATTTGAGCCGCTGCTTGCCTCAGAAAGCCCCATTGAGTTGGACCAAGCCGCACATGGCGGGGGGCTCCCTCTTATTTCCGGGACCACATTTTCTTACTGTTTCGGGTGTCAGAACTGCACGACAGTATGTCCGGTTGTGGAAAATTATGAAAACCCGCAGGATAAGGTCGACCTGCTGCCGCACCAGATTATGTGCAGCCTCGGGCTGGGACTTACTGAAACCGCAATGGGAGCGAGGATGATATGGGACTGCGTGACCTGCTATCAGTGCCAGGAGCATTGTCCCCAGAATGTCAGGGTCACAGACATACTCTACGAACTAAAACAAATAGCCGTGGAAAGCGCGGCTCTTGAAGCGGAAAATGATAATAAGGCCGGAGGTTCAATAAGATCATGATGCGCTATAGTCTATTTATCGGCTGCCAGATCCCCTCGCGGGTCCCTCAGTATGAAACCGCCGCAAGGGCTGTTTTTAAAAACCTGGAGATCGAGCCGGTGGATATAAGGCAGTTTAACTGCTGCGGCTATCCCATGCGCAACGTGGACAAAAAGGCGTTTCTTCTTTCCTCGGTTAAAAACCTGGCCCTTTCCGAGGAGGCCGGGCTTGACATGATGGTCCTGTGCAACTGCTGTTTCGGGGCTTTAAAGAATGCCGAGCATATCATGTCCGAAAAAGGACGGCTGCAGGAGGAAGTCCTGGAAAAACTCAGGGAAATGGGCTTGAGCTACCAGGGCAAAGCCCGTATCCGCCATTATTTGTCCGTGCTGTTTCATGAAGTGGGGGTCAAAGCATTAAAAAAGCACCTGTCCAAATCTTACAAAGATCTCAATATTGCCGTCCAGTACGGGTGCCACGTACTTAGGCCCGGCAATGTTACGGAATTTGATGATCCGGTCAATCCGTCCATATTTGACAGTCTTGTCTCGGCAACAGGGGCGACAAGTGTTGACTGGACAAACAAACTGGAATGCTGCGGTGCTCCGCTCATGGGAATCAATGACGAACTGTCCATGGATCTTGCCGGAAAAAAAATAAAAGAGGCGCAAAAGGCCGGCGCCCAGTATTTCTGCACTTCGTGTCCATACTGCCAGATTCAGTTCGAAACTGTGCAGAATATACTTGCCTCGGAGAATCATGGCACAGAGCACCTGCCTGCCATTGTTTTTCCCCAGCTTCTGGGCCTTTCAATGGATATTGAGCCTGAAAAACTGGGACTGGAAACAAACAAAACAGATATAACCAAAATAGAATCCTATTTAAGCAAGGAGTAGATAATGCCACGGGAAAAAAACGGCGCTGTGCTGGTTGTGGGCGGAGGCATAACCGGAATGCAGGCATCGCTGGATCTTGCGGATTCCGGCTACTACGTATACCTTGTGGAAAGGTCCAGTTCTATCGGCGGGATGATGTCCCGGCTGGACAAAACCTTCCCTACAAATGATTGCGCCATGTGAATTATCTCGCCCAAACTGGTCGAGGTCGGCCGGCACATAAACATAGAACTTCTGACTCTCTCGGAGATAAACAGCATCTCCGGAGAAGAAGGCGATTTCGAAGTTAATATCACCCGGCACCCGCGTTACGTGGATACGGACAAGTGCATAGCCTGCGGTTTATGCGCGGAAAAATGCCCCAAAAAGGTCCCCAATGAGTATGACGGAGAGCTTGCCAACCGCAAGGCTGCATATGTACAGTATGCCCAGGCGGTGCCCCTCAAATATGCGATTGACCCTGAAAACTGCATCAAGCTGACCAAGGGCAAGTGCGGAATCTGCCAAAAAAAGTGCCCCACGGGTGCAATTGATTACGAGGACACAAAAAAAGATATATCCCTTAACGTTGGGGCGGTGGTTGTCTCCCAGGGAAGCGAGACCTTCGACCCGGCTGTTCACGACACCTTTGGGTACAAAAAATACCCGAATATTGTCACCAGCCTTGAGTTTGAAAGAATCCTGTCTGCTTCCGGCCCCTACGGGGGACACCTGGTCAGGCCTTCTGATAAAAAAGAGCCTGAAAAAATCGCCTGGCTCCAGTGCATCGGCTCAAGGGACGAGCACATCGGTGCCAGAGGCTATTGTTCAGCCGTCTGCTGCACTTACGCAGTCAAAGAGGCAATGCTTGCCAAGGAACACGGCGGGCCGGACCTTGATACTGCAGTATTTTATATTGATATAAGGACCAACGGAAAAGACTTTGAAAAATACTACAACCGGGCAAAAAATGAAACCGGGGTCCGGTTTATCAAAAGCAGGGTAACCGGGGCACCTTTCGTGGAAGAGACGGGAAAGCACCTGATTCGCTATATTGACGAGTCCGGAAAACGGTGCGAAGAAGAATTTGACATGATCGTGCTTTCCGTGGGGCTGGGGGTCGAGCAGAAAAGCGCGGAACTCAGTAAAAAGCTCGGAATTGAACTCAACCGGTACAATTTTGCAGACACCGGCAGTTTTGACCCGGTGTCAAGCTCCGTTGCCGGCATATATGTATGCGGTGCATTCCAGGGCCCAAAAGATATTCCTTCTTCAGTGATCGACTCGAGTGCGGCAGCCGGAGTGGTCGGCTCCAGACTCTCCGAGTCGAGATGGAGCAGGACTCAAACAAAGGAAACACCAAAGGAAAAAAACGTAACCGGAGATCCTCCCCGAATAGGCATATTTGTATGCTGCTGCGGCACCAATATTGCCGGAGTGGTTAATGTACCCGAAGTCGTTGAATTTGCAAAACAACTGCCCAATGTGGTCTATGCTGAGCAAAACATGTTTTCCTGCTCGCAGGATACACAGGACAAAATGGCCGAGGTGATCCGTGAACAGAACCTCAACCGCATTGTGGTGGCGGCATGTACGCCCAAAACCCATGAACCGCTCTTCCAGGAGACCCTTCAAAACGCCGGTCTCAACAAATACCTTTTTGAAATGGTCAACATCAGAAACCAATGCTCCTGGGTACACAAAAACCAGCCTGAAGAGGCCACAAAAAAGGCCAGGGACCTGATAAAAATGTCGGCTGCAAAGGCAGCAAGAATAGAGCCACTAAAAGAACCGGTTCTGGAGATAAACCCGAAGGCAATGGTTATCGGAGGCGGGGTATCCGGGATGACCGCGGCAGAGAACCTGGCCGAACAGGGCTATCAAGTCGATCTGGTGGAACGCGAACAAGCTTTGGGCGGAAATGCCAGATACGTGGACAAAACCTGGAGAGGAGAGGATGTGCAGGAATTTATCTCCCGCAAGGCTGATAAAATTAAAAACAATCCGAATATCTCTGTCCATCTGAATTCATCCATAAAAAACGTGGAAGGCTTTGTAGGAGACTTTAAGACCACAATCGAAAAGGAAGGACACCAGGATACACTTGAGCACGGTGTAGCGATTATCGCCTCGGGGGCTTCCGAGTACAAGCCTCACGGTCAGTACCTTTACGGAAAAGATGATCGCGTGTTAACCGGGCTTGAACTTCAAAAGCGTTTTGTAGAAAAGGACGAATCCATAAAACAGGCGGAATCCGCAGTATTTATACAATGCGTGGGCTCCAGAATTCCTGAAAGACCGTATTGTTCAAAGCTGTGCTGCACCCAATCCATAAAAAACGCCCTTGAACTCAAAAAAATCAAGCCTGAAATGGATGTATTTGTCATTTACAGGGATATGCGGCCCTATGGGTTAAGAGAAGACCTCTATCGGCAGGCAAGGGCGGAGGGGATTAAATTTATCAGGTATAACTTTGATAAAGGACTGGAGGTTGACAACAAAAACGGAGAGCTCAAACTCAGTCTCACCGATTTTGTATTAAGGCGACAAATGACTCTCACCCCTGATCTTGTGGTACTTGCCTCTGCAATCGTGCGTGAAAAGGACGATCCCCTGGCCAGATTTTTTAAGGTTACCCGGAACGACGACGGTTTTTACGTAGAAGCGCATTTAAAGCTCAGGCCCGTGGATTTTTCTACTGACGGAGTTTTCCTGTGCGGCCTTGCGCATGCACCGAAACCACTCGATGAATCCATCGCTCAGGCCCAGGCCGCAGCAGCCAGGGCGACAACTCTTCTTTCATCAAAGACTATCCCTATAAGCGGGACCGTGGCCCAGGTAAACTCTTCTCTGTGTGCCAGTTGCGGAGTATGCATATCAATATGTCCTTATTCCGCACCAAGATGGAACGAAAAAACCGGCAAGGCGGAAATAGAGTCGGCTCTCTGCAAGGGGTGCGGACTGTGCGTGGCTTCATGCCGTTCAGGCGCGATTGACTTGAAAGGATTTGCCGAAGATCAGATCATGTCCATGATAGATGAGTCCATGGCTAACTGATAAATTTAAACTTGATGGCTTCGTAAAAAGTCCAATATCTGCGTTGCGCTGCATATCTCCGGAATTTCACGTACGATTAAGTACGCTGCATTCCTCGATATTTGCGCGCCTTGATCTTGAACTTTTTACTTTGCCATCTAAAAATTGACT
>JAIPDT010000109.1 GCA_021737545.1 Desulfobacteraceae bacterium | reverse complement strand
GAAGAAGTCCGGATTTCGGGCTTCGACTTCCTTGGAAGTGTCCCCACGGGCCATAGTCCCGGACCGAGCTATAACAGCAACTTTTTCTTAAGTTACTTAGAACTCGATTCCTTCTATCGCCTACTTTTCACTGGAATCGCAACCCTCCTGCCTGCTGCGGCGCATAGAAGCCTCGTCTTCATTTAACGCAAATTCATCTCCCTCCTGAAACAGCAGCCATTTAAGCCACCTGAAGCTGAAATTCAAAAGTTCCAGCTCATCTTCTTTAATCTGTTCAACAGTTTCAGGAGCCACCTTATAAAGGCTGAGAAAAGAGCTTTCAAACACAAACCTCCGAAAACGATCAATATCGTAACTTGCCGTAAAAAACATATTCTTGGTCTTCTGGGTCAGACGAATATTGGACGGAATGGAACGCTTTCTTACAATCAGTTCCGTCCACGGAGCATTAATCCGGTCATAGACATCCACACCCTGATCATGGCGCCATTGATCAACAGTCCATTCAGTCTCTTCTTCAAACCCCTCGCAATGAGGCTCGTTTACAAAAAAATAAAATCCGTCCTCTACCTCGGGTTTATGGCTAAGCGAAGCCACTCCCAGAGGATAGTAACGGCAGGTGGTGGGCCTGTCCTCGTAAATTATGCATCCCCGGTCTTCGCGCACAAAAGGACACATCGGCTCTCCGGGCTGATCGTCTAACATCCGCAGGGTAACAACCGGAAGATCGGTTTTTTCCAGCACCTGCGGGGTGGTATACATAGCCAAAAACTCCTCTGAACTCAATTCCAGGCGGTTTTTAAGACGAATAATATCATACGGGGTAAGCATGATGTTTATTCCCCGGCAGCAGCGGGTAAAACACGAAATCCCCGGATAGCAGCGGAATTTAAACCGGCTGTCTGCATCAAGTTTTACCGGCGGAATGCCGGCACTGTTATCTGTTTCCATTATAAATACTCCTTTTATTAGTGATATGAGATATGGGGTATAGGGTATGAGATATGGGGTATGCTTCGTATTTATAAAAATGAAATACAACGCCGCTGCTTAAGCTGCTGCGTAAAATCAAAAACAAAGCAAACTAAATTTTAATCCTTCACATCACATATCTCATATCTCACTCAACCCCCTCCGGCATAGGTCCGGCCCTGTCCCCGCCGAGTACGTAGCCGCCGTCCAGGCGCAGAACCGAGCCTGTCATGTAGGGGGCATCCTTTATTATAAACAGCACCGCGCGGACCACATCATCCAGGGATCCGACTCTGCCCGCGAGGGTGTGGTCGATAACCTCCTGCCTCTGCTCTTCGGAAAGCAGTTCCCATCCCCGCGTGCCGTTTGCGTGGCGGGCTTCAAAAATTCCGAGCATCAATTCGTTTACCCGCACCTCCGGGGCCGCCAGCCGCGCCCAGGTCTCGGTAAGAAGCGAGACCCCGCGGTTGGCGGCGGAATATCCTTCGTTGAAAATAAAGCTTGCCGGCCCCGATCGCCCCACAAGTCCGGCTATGGAAGAAAAATTGATCACACACCCATCGCCGCCTTGCTTTAAATAAGGCAGGGCCGCCTCAAACATCCATTGCTTGGCCCGCAGGGTGGTGCCCATCTCAAGATCCCACTGCCGCCTTGTATAACGGCCGTGTACCACCGGCCATCCCCCTCTTTCAATGTTGTTAATCAATATGTCGATGCCGCCGAACCGGTCCGCCACCCGGTTTACAAAAGAGGGCACGGCCTCGGTTTCCAGCAGATTAACCCTCTCTATCATGTGCTCGGTGCCTGTGGCGGCAAAATCGTTGCGCATGGCATCGAGGTGCTCTTCCCAGTCATAATAGGTCAGCCCCAGAAGCACCCCGCGGCGAGCCAGCGCCAGGCCGATCGCCTTGCCGATGCCCTTGATTCCGCCCAGCACGATTGCTGTTTTTCCGTTCAGTTCCATTCCACTCTATCCGCTCTCCTTAGAGTGAATATGTTTGCCGGTCTGACCCAATTGGATCTCTGCTCGAAATTAAAGCCAACCATATTCATTTTGGCAGCGTGAATCAATGGATTTTTATGAAAAATAAAGGTATGGTTGCGATTTTCCCTTGCATAGTAAAACGTGTATGGTATAAATTTTTGCCTGAATTGCAATAAGGGCAATATTTGAATGAAGAAACATGCGTTATAATTTCAAGGAGGTGCCAAATAGCAAAAGCAAAAAGCCAAGAGAAACGGGTAAATATCAACAGCGAGATCAAAGCCCCGGAGGTAAGGGCCATTGATCCGGAGGGAAATCAGCTCGGGGTAATTCCCCTTAACTCCGCCCTGTCAAAAGCCGAGGATTACGGTCTCGATCTGGTGGAGATTTCTCCCAATGCAAACCCGCCGGTTTGCAAAATTATGGATTACGGGCGCTTCAGGTACCAGCAGGACAAAAAGCAGCAGGAAGCCAAGAAAAAGCAGTCCGCAATTCAGATCAAGGAGATAAAGGTCCGCCCCAAAACCGACGCCCATGACCTGGAAATCAAGCTCGGGCATATCAGGAAATTCGTGAGCAAAAATAACAAGGTAAAAGTTACCCTGATGTTCAGGGGGCGGGAAATTACAATGACAGACAGAGGCAGGGAGATGCTGGATCGCATAGCCGAACATGCCAGCGAATTCGCCTCTGTGGAACAACCCCCGAAAATGGAAGGCCGTACCATGACCATGGTTTTGGGGCCCAAATAACAGGCACAGGGCAAAAACCCTCTGCTGGGCAGCGCAGCGGGACATCCGTCATGTGAAAAAATCGGCACATTGGCGCGGGAAAGGAGTTTCCTGCGCCTTGTATTTTTTTATTGACGATTTGATGAAATTGAGGCATATTATATTGTTTTAAGAATTTTAAAATTATCTATATTTCTGCTTAATTGTGCAAGGGAGAATGATTATGCCCAAAATAAAGACCAACCGCGCGGCGGCCAAACGGTTTAAACGTACTGGTACCGGCAAATACATGTTTGCAAAATCCCACGCCAGCCACCTTCTGACCAAGAAAACCAGGAAACGAAAACGCGCGCTCAGAAGACAGCAGGTAATGGACACTACAAATGTAAAAGCCGTCAGACGGATGCTGCCGTACGGATAAAAGAAATAAACGGTAAGAGGAGTACTGTAATGAGAGTAAAAAGAGGATATAAAGCCAGGCGGCGCAGAAAAAAGGTGCTGGAACTGGCCAAAGGGCAGCAGGGAGGCAGGAGCAGGCTATACCGCACCGCGACAGACGCGGTCGACAAGGCCCTGAGTTATGCATACCGGGATCGCAAGGTCAGAAAACGGCAGTTCCGGCGGCTGTGGATAACCCGAATCAATGCCGCGGCCAGGATGAACAACCTGTCCTACAGCAAGTTCATCAGTGGATTGAAAAGAGCCGACATAGAACTTGATCGCAAAATCCTTGCTGACCTGGCAGTTTCCGATCCGTATGCATTCTCCAGGTTGGCGGAAAAAGCTTCCGGCCATTTGTAGCATAAAGTCCGAGCTGCGCGCCTTTAATCTCCCCCGGGCGCAAAACCACATCTGCAACCGGTTGATGCAACGTGAACGAAGAAATTGAAAAAATCCGACAGCAAGCTCTGTCTGAACTTAAGCAGGCACAGGATGCGGAATCGATACAGGAGCTGTCCGTCCGGTATCTGGGGCGCAAAGGCCGGGTAACCCGGTTTTTGCGCAATATTTCCGAACTGCCGAAGGAAGAGCGGCCCGCCGCCGGTAAAAGGGCGAACGAAGTTAAAACAGAACTGGAATCCGCGTTCCAGGACGCCCTTGCCCACCTGGCAGAAAAGCAGCAGGAAGACGAGCAGGCCATTGACGTATCCCTGCCTGGCAGACAGCCGCCGCTGGGAACCCTGCACCCGATCACCCGCACCACTCGCATGATCGCGCGGATATTTGAACGCATGGGCTTCGGCATAGCCGAGGGCCCGGAGGTGGAATCAGACTACTACAATTTCGAGGCTTTAAACATCCCCAAAAACCACCCGGCCCGGGACATGCAGGATACTTTTTATGTCTCCGAAAACATTGTACTAAGAACCCATACTTCTCCCATACAGGTCCGCTATATGGAGACCCATCAACCGCCTGTACGTATAATCGCTCCGGGAAAAGTATACAGGTGCGACTCTGATCTCACACACACCCCTATGTTTAATCAGGTGGAAGGATTGCTGGTGGACAAAAACGTCTCTTTCGGGGACCTCAAGGGCATCCTGACAGCCTTTGTCCACCAGGTTTTCGACCCGCAGACCAGCCTTCGCTTCAGACCGAGCTTTTTCCCGTTTACAGAGCCGAGCGCGGAAGTCGACATAAGGTGCGTTATGTGCCGTGGAGACGGATGCAGGGTCTGCTCTGATACCGGGTGGCTGGAAGTGATGGGATGCGGCATGGTACACCCCGCAGTATTCGAAAACGTTGGATATGACACAGACAGGTACTCCGGATTCGCTTTTGGTATGGGAGTCGAACGCATCGCCATGCTCAAATACGGCATAAACGATATCCGAATGTTTTTTGAAAACGACATCCGTTTCCTAAGACAATTCTAGAACAGAAACCGATTATAATAATCAAGGCACTGCTATGAAGGTCAGCCTGGACTGGTTGCGTCAATACGTGGACATCGATATCAAGGCTTCGGAACTCGCCGATCTGATAACCATGGCGGGACTCGAAGTCGAAGCCGTGATCGATCCTTACGAACAGATAAACTCCGTGAAGGTCGGCCGGATTACCGATATTTCGCCGCACCCGAACGCCGACAAGCTCGTCTGCTGCAAGGTGGATATCGGTTCAAGTACAACGGAAATAGTATGCGGGGCGCCTAATGTTAAAAAAGGAATGAACGTTCCCTGTGCAACTCTCGGCACTATCCTGCCGTCCGGCATTGAGGTGAAAAAAGCCAAAATCCGCGGCCAAACCTCGGAGGGTATGCTGTGCAGCCGGGTCGAACTCGGACTCGGGGACGACGCATCCGGGCTGATGGAGCTTGAGCAGACCCTGGCACCGGGAATCCCCCTTAAAGAAGCCCTCGGTTTCGACGATACGGTCTTTGAGCTCGGGCTCACCCCCAACCGGCCGGACTGCCTCTGCCATATAGGGGTGGCGCGGGAGATCGCCGCCCTGCTCGGCAAAAACCTTATGATTCGCGAAACTTCTAAGACTGAAGGCTCGGGACATACAGCAGACAATGCTTCAGTAGTAATTGAAAATCCGGACTTGTGCCCGCGATATTCCGCGCGGCTGGTTTCAGACATAGCAATCGGGCCTTCACCCGCATGGATGCAACAACGGCTCCGGGCCATCGGGCTCAAGCCCATAAACAACATAGTTGACATCACCAATTACGTCTTGATGGAAACCGGCCAGCCGCTTCACGCATTCGACTTTGACCGGCTGGCCGGGCACCGGATCGTGGTGCGTACCCCGCATGAACAGGAAGACTTCTTTACCACCCTGGACGGAAAATCCAGACAGCTGGATTCCGAGACCCTCCTGATCTGCGATGCCGAAAAACCGGTCGCAATCGCCGGAGTCATGGGGGGCGGGAATTCGGAAATCATGGAGTCCACCAAGCGGGTGCTCATTGAAAGCGCCTGCTTTGACCCGGTTTCCATCCGAAAAACAGCAAAACGCATAGGAGCATCCACAGATGCCTCCTACCGTTTTGAACGCGGCGTGGACCCGAAAGGCACGGTCTATGCCATGAACCGTGCCGCAGATCTCATTGCCGAACTTGCGGGCGGGAGTGTCACCAAAGGAATTATAGACGAGCACCCCCGCCCGTCCGTAAAAAAGACCATCACTTTAAGCACGGAGAAGACCAACCGGCATCTGGGTACCTGCCTGGAAATCGAAAAAATCGCCGGCCACCTGGAATCCATTGGATTTTCGGTATACCGCTCCAATTCTGACCAGCTTGAGGTGACTTCCCCGACTTTCCGGGTTGATGTGGAGCGTCCAGAGGATCTGATGGAGGAAGTGGCCCGGCTAAACGGCTATAACAGAATCAGCACCACGTTTCCGCAGATCACTGCACAGGCGGAGCCGCCCGGCAGGACGCTGGAGACAAAGGAGCGAATCCGGGACATGATGTCGGGGTTCGGCTTTCATGAAACCATAAACTACAGCTTTGCAGCAGCCAGGGGCGCAGACCGGCTGGAACTTCCCGCCGGAGACCCCAGAAGAAAGACCGTGGAAATAATGAATCCACTGTCCGAAGAACAGGCCGTAATGCGCACCACGCTACTGCCGGGGCTGCTGGAAACCACCCAGAAAAACATTTTCAGGCAGGAAAAAAACCTGAAACTTTTTGAAATCGGCAAGGCGTTCTATAAAGCACAAGATCGGGAACTGCCTCATGAAACGGAAATGCTGACCGCCCTGTGGACAGGTATGAGAAAGCCGCTTGCCTGGCATACAGGGCATGAACACTGCGATTTCTACGATATCAAGGGTACTGCCGAATCCCTGCTTGCCGGGCTGGGCATCAAGGATGCAGCCGGCACCAAAATGCCGGACTCCGCCTGTAGTTACACACAGCCCGGCAGAACCGCCCAGATAAGGCTCAACGACATTTTTCTCGGCCTGATCGGAGAAATCCGGCCTTCGGTGCTCAAGCGGTTCGACATCCGGCAACCAGTATTCGTACTTGAAATCCATCTGGAGGCTCTGATTGCCTGCCTGCCCGGTACACACGTGTTTCGGCAAATCCCTAAATTTCCGGCAGTAACAAGGGACATCACTCTAATCGTGGACAGCCGCATCGAAGCCGGACAAATTATAGATCATGTAAAAGCAACTGATACCGATCTGATCGAAAACGTCTTCATGTTTGACGTCTACAGCGGAAAGCCTATCGCCGAGGGCAAAAAAAGTATTTCCCTTCGCATCGTTTATCGCTCGTTTGACCGGACCTTAGAGGATGCCAGGGTAAACGAGATCCATCAGCGGATCACCGACGATCTGCTGTCGGCATTTGATGCAGCGCTTCCGGCATAGAGGTTTCCATGACCGGCACAAATGGATTTCAAAGGAGGCGTACTGATGTCTTCCGGGGGGCACATACCAGACAAGCTCTACTTCCGGATCGGCGAAGTAACGGAAATCACCGGCCTGGCGGCCTATGTGCTGCGCTTCTGGGAGTCTGAACTCCCCACCATCAATCCCAAACGCACCGAGTCGGGGCAGCGCCTTTACCGCAAATCCGACATAGAAGCGATCCTTGAAATCAAGCATCTGCTCTACGACAGAAAATTCACAATTGAAGGGGCGATAAAACACTTAAAACAGAAACCGAAACAAACCGCCCGCCCTAACGCAGACCCAATACTCAGCGAAATCCGGGCCGAGCTTGAAGCCATCCTTAAAATACTCGAGGATTAACCTTTTTATGTAAAAGACACCTTCCTCCTTATTTTCAAAACGGCACGATTTTTGATGTTGACAAGCTGTAAATTTTTACCTATTATAAATATGATATAGAGCGGGCATAGCTCAGCTGGTAGAGTACAAGCTTCCCAAGCTTGGTGTCGCGAGTTCGAGTCTCGTTGCCCGCTCCATATTTATTTTCCGTTCGCGATGTCCGGCAGGAATACGGCACAGACGACAGAAACGATACGGAACCGAACGAAACGCTGGTAAAGCTGATCAAAACGGGCAATTTGCCCGTTTTTTATTTCTTTTATTTCTTTTTTTAATTTTAAAAAGGCATGAAAAAACACAAGAAAAAACAAAGCGGTCCTAAACCTGAAGAAAGAGCCTGTGCTCCGGTTTCACGCGAAGACGTGATCTCGCTGGTCTGGGATCTTGCAGATCCCATGTGCGCGGCAGAAGGCATGGAGCTGATCCAGGTGGAATATCAACGCGAACCCGGGGGCTGGATCCTGCGCCTTTTTATAGAAAAACCCGGAGGTGTGGACATTGAGGACTGCACGGTGATATCAAGGCAGATAGATGATTTACTTGACATCAAGCTCGATACCGAGTTTCCCTACACCCTGGAAGTTTCATCGCCGGGCCCGGAAAGACCTTTGTCGAAAAAATCGGACTTCAACCGCTTTGCCGGCCACAGCGCCCGCGTTCGCACCCGCTCCCCTCTGGGGGGGCAAAAAAATTTCAAGGGAGTGCTTGCCGGCATCGCCGATAATGACATGATACAACTTACACTGGACAGGGAAACCATAGCCATCCCTTACGAAGATATCACCAAAGCCAGACTGGCTAATCATCACGGAGACGACATATGCTGATCACAGACATGAAACGCGTCATTGAGCAGGTCAGCCGGGACAAGGGCATAGACTTCTACGTTCTGGTCAAAACACTTGAGGAAGCCCTGCGCTCCGCGGTCCGGAAAAAATTCGGGAACAAAATCGACATAGAGATACAGTATAACGAGGAAAGCGGAGAGCTGGAAGTTTTCCAGTTCAAAAACGTGGTCGAAAATATCGTTGACCCCGACTTTGAAATCGGTCTGGAAGAAGGGAAAAAACTCGACCCGGAATGTGAAGTCGGCGACAGTCTCGGCACCAAGATGGATACCACCACGTTCGGCAGAATAGCCGCCCAGTCGGCCAAGCAGGTAATCATCCAGAAACTAAAAGCAGCCGAGCGAAGCGTGGTATATGAAAACTTCATCAACCGGAAGGGTGAAATCATAAACGGAATCGTTCAGCGGGTGAGCCGAAACGAAATCATTGTTAACCTCGGCCAGGCCGAAGCGGTGCTGCCCCGGCGCGAACAAATTCCAAACGAGACGTACCGCCGCGGAGACCGCATCCGGGCCTATATCCTAAAGGTCCATGACGAAAGCAGGGGCCCGCAGATTGTTTTGTCACGCACGCATCCGGATTTTTTAATCAACCTGTTTAAAACAGAAGTACCTGAAATCACGGAAGGCATGATCTCAGTTATCAACGCAGCAAGGGAGGCCGGCAGCCGCGGCAAAATCGCGGTGAGGTCAAACGACCCGGACATCGACCCTGTCGGCGCATGCGTGGGGATCAAGGGCAGCCGCGTCCAGAGTGTGGTCCAGGAATTAAAGGGCGAAAAAATCGATATTATCCCGTGGCACATAGACCCGGCAAAATTCGTATGCAACGCCCTGGCCCCGGCTGAAATTTCCAGGGTAATAATCGACGAGGTAAATCATGCCATGGAAGTGGTGGTACCGGATGACTCTCTTTCGATAGCAATCGGAAAGCAGGGCCAGAACGTCAGGCTCGCATCCAGACTCACGAGCTGGCATCTTGATGTAATCAGCGAAACCCGTTATAATGAAGGTTTACAGTCCGGATTCCAGTCTCTGATGAATCTGACCGACATGAATGATTCCCTGGCCAACCTGCTGTTCGGCAAAGGATATTTTTCAGCAGACGACTTGAG
>JAIPDT010000108.1 GCA_021737545.1 Desulfobacteraceae bacterium | reverse complement strand
TTGAGACAGAGGTTTTGGTGGGCAGGCCCTTTGCAGAGCTGACCAGTTACGCTGATGAAAATGATATCGACTTGATAGTACTCGGCGTGCGCGGCCACGGCATGGTTGAAAACCTTATGGTGGGCTCCACCACTGACCGGGTGGTGCGGGGTGCACCTTGCCCGGTACTCTCTGTCTATCTTGGTCCGGAAGAGGAATAAGAGGCTTTGACTTTGTTCGTTTTTCAGGCCGGAGCACCCTCTAAGATCTCCCCGCTTGTGCTGATCACAATCTCTCTGTGAGGCACTGATACTTCTGCCGCCTCCACGGCCTTTTTCACTATATTGGGCAGTCCGCTGCAGCAGGGTACTTCCATTATAACGGTGATAACGGACTGGATGCCCGCCTGTTTGAATACATCGGTAAATTTGGCGATATAGGCCTCTGTATCGTCGAATTTTGGACATCCCATCATTACAGCCCTGCCTTCAAGCAGATCCTTGTGAAGGTCCGGGTAGGCCACCGCCACGCAGTCGGCCAGCACCAGCAGATCAGCATTTTTCAGGAATTCAGCTTTTGGCGGCACCAGTCGGATCTGGACCGGCCAGTGGGAAAGAGCTGACTCTGTTTCTTTCTGTTTGTCCTTGTCTACTGTTTTTTTGGGGGCAGTGTTTTTTAATATTCTGACCTGTTGTGACGGACACCCGAATGCTGTAGCCTTTTCAGGAATGTCGGGACCTTGCTGTTGAACGTTTTCCAGGTGTTTTTCAACCTCTTTTTCATCAAATTCCTCTGCTTTTCGCTCCACAATTTTCAATGCTCCTGTGGGGCATTCGCCCAGGCATGCCCCCAGGCCGTCGCACAGATTTTCCGAGACCACCCGGGCTTTTCCGTCTATAATCCGGATTGCGCCTTCCGCACATGCTGGCACACACTGGCCGCAGCCGTCGCAGAGTTCTTCGTCGATTTCGATTATTTTACGCAGGGTTTTCATGTTATTTCTCCAGTACTTTTTTAATTTAAAAACAGTTTCTCAGCGCGCTGTTTGCCGCTTTGGGTCAGAAAATTTTTGCTGATGATTTTTTTTAGATGCTCCGAGTCCATTTTCTTTTCCTTGAAACCGTCTTCAATGTTTGCGATCAGGTCCGCATCATAGAGAACCTTGAAGTTGACGCTCTCTTTTTGCGCCGGATGATGGTGTCGGCCGATTATCCCGCAGACCTCCCCGATTAAATCTTCATTCGCCCCCAGTTCTTCCATAATCTGTCTTGCAATGGGCGGCCCTTCCTGCTCCTGGTATTTGGCTGCAGTACTGCCATGCTTTTTTTCTGCCTCATGGATACCGATATCATGCAGATAAGCTGCTGCCAGAATTACTGCGGGATCGCCTCCTTCCTGACCGGAAATAGCTTCCGCATGCCGTGCTACCCGGCTGGCATGACCGATGCGCTTGAAGTCGCTGCCGAAGTATCTTTTCATCTCCACAGCTATGCGGTCTTTCATCAATTCCTGGCGCTGGGCAAGAAGCTCCGGCGGGAGTTCGCCTATGCAATCCTTTGCAAACTTGCAATAGGCCGCGCATCCGAAGTCCATGTTCGGATTTACGAATCTGTGACCGCAGTTTCCGCATTTGCGCATGGTGTCGTCCTTGAAGAATTCTACGGGTTTGCCGCATTCCGGGCATTCGGTTTCAAAAATGGCACCGGGTTTCCAGTATCTGCTGTCCTGTCCTGGGCATTTCATAGTCATCCCTCCTGATATGGGCCCATCGGATAAGGATGGGTAGATTTTTTTACGATATTGAATAAAAATTAAGCATCATCTAAAAAGCCGTAAATCATTTGTTTCTTTTTTAAAGGCAAGTATCAATTCGTGCATTGACTTAAGTCAAGCCGGGGTTTAAGCCGGGGTTTATTTGACAGGTTAATCTTCCGGAAGTACCTTTTCAGAAAACAGAGCAGGATCTCGGTGTAAATGCAATTGCAAAAAGGAGGTTTCGAATGTATGACAATGACGAACTCTGCAAGAAAATCAAGGAAATATATCCTGATATCGGTGAGTGCGGAATCGATGTGAATGTGGACTATGATCACGAAAAAAAAGCCTGGATCGTTGACCTTAAAAAAGATCAGCATGAGTTAAAAACCTATCTTGAGCCGGAAGATGCCGAAACCTGCATGCAGGGAAAGCAGTGCGTCGGCCTGGGAGTCCAGATTGCCCAGCTAAAGGATAATATTACAAGAGTCTGAAAACGGCTTATGTCCGCATTTGAGAATATATATCGAAATGAGACATTTTATTGACCAGTGCGTGTATAATGATATGATATTTACTTCCTGAAAAGGGCGTATGGCGTTAAGTCGGACATATTGTCAGGCACCCGCAACCCCCTTGCTGATGCGGGAAACATTTGGGTGGCGAAACACAATAGGGGCATTATAATTGTAAGTGCCGGGTTTTTAAACTACAGGGTTTACGGAGGAAATGATGGCTGCTTTTGATTTCAGCGCGGACGATATTTTCAAGCTGGCAGAAGAAATCGAGGTAAACGGTGAGCAATTCTACCGAAAGGCTGCGGAAGATGTATCCGCTCCACAGGAAAAAGACATGCTTTCGGGTCTTGCGGATATGGAAAAAGAGCACAAACGGTTGTTTGAGCAGATGCGCAGCGAATTCAAGGAAAAGGAAAAGAGCCAAACGGTTTTTGATCCCGAAGGCGAAGCTGAAAATTACCTCAAGGCGTTGGCGGATATCCGGGTGTTTTTTGAAAAGCCCATAGACACGTCTTCCATGAAAAATATTCTGAAAGCCGCTATTCAGGCTGAAAAGGATTCTATTGTTCTCTATATAGGCATGAAGGAACTGGTCCCGGAAAAATACGGGAGAAACCGGATCGAGAATATAATTAAAGAAGAGATGGGACATATTCGTCAGTTGAGCAGGGAGTTGGCAAAGCTCAAAAAGTAGCTTGCAACTGCCGGTGTCCCTGAAAAAGAATTCAATTCAATGGAGGCTTTCATGGCAAGCTGGAAATGCAGCAATTGCGGGTATACATTCGATGCGGATGCGCCGCCGAACCAGTGTCCATCGTGTAAGGAAAAATGCGAATTCGTGGATATTTCCTGCTATACGCCGGATTGTGCTGATACCGGGCGAGACGACCGGATAGGATCCAAACAGTGATAAGTCCGGCTATAATATATCCCGCCACAACGGTTTGATAAGTGAGGTGCTGTTTGCAGGCAAACAGCATATGTTAAACCCACAAAGACACAAAGGAGGACAGAGGGGTATGGATAAGTATGTATGCACCATCTGCGGTTATGTGTATGACCCGGCACAGGGAGATCCGGACAACGGCATTGATCCCGGAACCAGTTTCAATGATCTGCCGGACGATTGGGAGTGCCCCATATGCGGCGCCGGCAAAGAGGATTTTGAAAAACAGGGATAAGAGTTATGGATGGCTGGTTTCAGGCTTGCCGGTCTGAAACCGAGTTGTTTTTTTAAAATCCGAAGCACGAAATCCGAAATTCGAAACAAATTCGAAATCCGAATGACGGAAAGATCAAAGAATCTGTTGCGGTTAATCTGGTTTTGTCAGTGAAAAATTGCATTTTCGGTCATTGTTTCGGATTTCGAGATTCGAATTTCGGATTTATATTCACCATACCTTAATTTTTTAGCGAAGTACTTGTTACTAATAAACAACAGGGCAGATACATATGAGACCGATAGAGATAGCAAAAGGAATTTACCATGTAGGCGTTCAGGACTGGAATATCCGGGATTTTCACGGCTATTCCACGGACAGGGGGAGCAGCTATAATGCTTATCTGATCGTTGACGAAAATATCGTGCTTATTGATACGGTAAAAAAGGGCTTTGCAGATCAAATGCTGGCAAATATCGAAGCTGTGGTGGATCCGAAAAAGATCGATTTCGTGATAAGCAACCATACCGAAATGGACCATTCCGGAGCCCTTCCCAGGGTTATGCATTATATCGGCGAGGACAAGCCGGTGCTTTGCTCCAAGATGGGGCACAAAAATCTTTCCCGACATTTTCCCCGGAATTTTAACTACAGGGCGGTTGAAAACGGAGAAGAGCTCTCCATAGGCAAAAGGAAGCTGGTGTTTCTCGAAACCAGGATGCTCCACTGGCCTGACAGCATGTTTACCTTTGACAAGACAGAGGGGATACTTTTTTCAAGCGATGCTTTCGGCCAGCATCATGCAGGATACGAGATCTTTGACGATGTTATCGGGGATGCCATCATGCCCCAGGCCAAGAAATATTTTGCCAATATCCTGCTTTTGTATGCTTCCAAGATTTTAAAACTGGCGGAGCAGATATCCGAGATGGGCCTGGATATTCGGATGATTTGCCCGGACCACGGTATTATCTGGCGAAAGGACCCCGCAAAAATCATTAACGCCTACGTGACCTGGAGCAAGCAGATTCCGGCGAACAAGGCTGTGGTAGCCTATGATACAATGTGGGAAAGTACCCGGGCCATGGCCGAAGCCATAGCAGACGGGATTGCCGAAACCGGGGTAGAGGTCAAGCCTATTCATATCAGAAGCTCTGACAGGAGCGAGATAATGACTGAATTGCTGGATGCAAAGGCAATGGTCATAGGCTCGCCCACCATAAACAACACGATTTTTCCAACAGTCGCCGATCTGCTAACCTATGTAAAGGGCTTGCGGCCCAAAAACCGGATAGGAACGGCTTTCGGCTCCTACGGATGGAGCGGTGAAGCGGTCAAGATAATCCGCGAAGAACTCGAGGCCATGGGAGTCGGGATAATTGATCCGGGGCTTCGGATTCAGTACGTTCCAGACTCGGATGCCGTGGGTCAGTGCCTTGACTTCGGCCGCAGAATCGGTGCCGAGGTAAACGGATAATTTGCCGGTGGCAGAGCCTGAAGTCGAACTTTCCGAATGCAGCAGGTGCGGGGTGTGTCAAGAGGTCTGCCCTGAAGTATTTTTAATTACGGATGCGGGCTATGTCCGGGTGGACCGGCGTGCAGAGTATCCAACAGACTGCGTGGACGAGGCTATTAAAAACTGCCCTGCCGCCTGCATTAGGTGGATATATTGACGCAGCAGGAGACGGATGATGAACAATAAAGTGGTGCTGTTTATATTCAGGGATGATCCCATGTGTTTTACTCATGTCCTGTTAAATACTCTGGACATGTATGAACGCGGATATGAGATCCGGATGGTTATGGAAGGCGAAGCAACCAAGCTGCTGCCCGGCCTTGAAAACGAAGGAACTCCTTTTTCCAAGATGTGGCAGCAGGTAAAAAGCAAAAATCTCGTTGCAGGCGTCTGCCGGGCGTGTTCTACACAGATGGGAACCGCAGATTCTGCGGAAAAACAGGGACTGGCGCTTCTCGAGGACATGTCCGGGCATCCGTCTTTTGCCGGGTTCCGGGATCAGGGCTGCGAAATTTTGGTATTCTAAGTTTGGCAAGCTCGAGAGTTCTAAAAAAGGAGATCCGGTATCTGCTTTCAGGCACCAGGAGGCAGGAGGCTCTTGCCGTAATCTTTGAGCACAGGCCTCGGCGGATCATAAATGCTTTGATAGCTTGTTTTTATGAATCGGATGCCCTTATCCGCTGGCGGGGGATTAAGGCAGCGGGGGCATTGGTTGCTGATCTGGCCGAATCCGACCGGGAATCCGCAAGGGTGGTGATGCGCAGGCTGATGTGGATGTTAAATGATGAGTCAGGCGGAATAGGCTGGGGGGCTCCTGAGGCAATGGGTGAAATCACGGCATTAAGCCGTGCCATGGAAGCAGAATATGGCGATATTCTTTGTTCTTTCATTCATTCCGATCGTAATTTTATCGAACACCCCGGGCTGCAAAGGGGGGTTCTCTGGGGAGTTGGAAGGCTTGCCCTCTCGGCTCCGGGCCGTGTAAAGGCCTTTTTGCCGGGTATAGTTTCTTTTATGAAATCAGAAGATCCCGTACACAGGGGTCATGCAGCTTGGGCGGCAGGAAATGCAAAAGATCCCGAAAGCCTTGAAACTCTTGAGCAAATGTTTTCGGATAATGCGCAAATCGATTTTTTCGAGCATTGGGATATCCGCAGGGTCAAGGTAAAAGAACTGGCTTCTGATGCTGCTGGTAAAATCCTTAAGACAAAAGGGCAAATTTGATGTATGTTCTGGGGTTGCAGGGAAGTCCAAGGTTAAAGGGCAATACCAATTTTTTGCTGGATATGTTTCTCGATGAGCTTGCAGGCCGTGGTGCGGTGACCGAAAAGGTACATGCCGCACGTATAAAAGCGGAGCCCTGTATCGGCTGCGGGTATTGCGAGGAAAAAGGGGTCTGCGTTTTTGCAGATGATGATATGTCTCTGCGGATTTATAATCTTTTGCGCAGGGCGGATGCAGTAGTGCTTGCCTCTCCGGTTTACTTTTATACTTTCCCCGCCCGGATCAAAGCGATAATAGACCGCAGTCAGGCCCTGTGGTCAAGAAAGTACAGGTTCGGGATAGAAGACCCCGGCCGTCCCTGGCGCAGAGGGTTTTTGCTTTCACTGGGAGCAACAAAGGGGAAAAACCTTTTTGACGGTATGGGTCTTACGGCCCGCTATTTTTTTGATGCTGTAGGGGCAGGATTTGCAGATACTCTGACATATCGTAGGATAGAGCAGTACGGTGACCTGGAAAAGCATCCAGGGGTATCCGAGGATGTGAAAGCTTCTGCAAAGCATCTGGAGCAATCTTTTTCCCGCAAAAAGATCCTGTTTGCATGCAGGGAGAACTCCTGCCGCAGTCAGATGGCGGCCGGTTTTGCAAAATATCTGGCAGGAGACCGCATTGAGGCATTAAATGCGGGCTCCACTCCTGCAAGGTATGTCAATGCGGCGATGCAGGAGGTCATGGCTGAAAAGGGTATAGACATGGTCTTTCGCAGTCCCCGTTCCATAGAGGACGCTGTATCCGAGACCAAGCCTGATATGATCATTACCATGGGCTGCGGGGAGCAGTGTCCATATATTCCGGGTGTCTCTTACATTGACTGGGACCTGCCCGATCCTGCCGGACAGGACATTGATCTTATGCGCAAAGTGCGCGACGAAATCGAGACAAGAGTGCGGAGGCTTATTGAAGATCAGGTCTGATCAGGGTCAGTGTCAAAGGAAAATTCCTGGAAACCTGCATTTTCAAGGTCCACGTAAAGCATCCTGTTTTTAAGGCTGTGTCCCCGGCCCAAAAGAATTTTGATCACCTCCATTGATTCCAGGCCCGCCAGTATTGCGGGAGTGACCCCGGGCACTCCCATGATCGCCTCAGGAGGAGGAGCATTTTCAGAGGATGTCTGGCTGCCTTTGCCGTAAATCATTTCAAGGCCGTGATCTCCGGGGAAAATGGTCATTGCCTGGCCTTCGAACCCGGCAATAGCCGCGTGTACCATGGGAATGCCTGTCTTTTTGCAGGCATCTGCCAGAATCTGACGGGCCGGCACATTGTCAAGGGCGTCAACCGCCGCATTGGCTCCGGCCAGGATATCCGGGGCGTTTTCCATGGTCAGCCGTATGGGAAAGGTTTGAACCTCAACCGCGGGGTTAACGGAAAAAAGCATATTCTTTACAGCTTCGGTCTTGTTGATGCCCAGGGTTTCAGTGGCGGCTGCGAGCTGGCGGTTTAAATTGGATTCCGAAAAGACATCCGGATCTGCAATATTGATCATGCCGATACCCATGCGGGCAAGCAGCATTAAAACGTTTCCTCCCAGACCGCCCGCTCCGATAACCGCCACGCATGATCTGGCAAGCTTGAGCTGTTCTTCTGCAGACAGGCTTGCAGCATTGCGCATATAACGCACAGGCCATATGCCGGCTCCAAGAGCCTCAATATAGACCTGCCTCAGCTTGATTTCCGATTGGCGGGCCGCCTTCAGTGCATCGGATTCATATATTACGCTGATAGTTCTTTGGGCGGGGTCCTTGATTTTTCGGGCCAGACTCGTGACAATTGTTTCCAATGTTTTATTTTTTTTCACAGTCATGTGTACCACAATCTTTTTGATCAACCCTTAACACTTACCATATGATTGATATGGAACTTGAAGTCTATCTTTATGCCTCTTTGACAAAATACCTCCCGGACCGGCGGGCGGGTAAATCCGTTCGGATCAGTGTTGTCCCGGGCAGCACAGCAAAAGATGTCTTAAAACAGCTTGCCGTCCCTCAAAAAGAGGTCAAGATCGCGTTTATAAACGGAGTTCGCAAGAATCTTGACGCCCGGCTTGCAGACGGCGACCGGATCGGATTCTTTCCGCCCGTGGGCGGCGGATAGCAGATAGAGGCTACGGGTTTTCATCGATTATAAATTCTATATTCAGTTCTCCGGTCTTGCCGTCGAGCAGTTCCGGAACCTGTCGGGATTCAACCTCATTGCCGCCAATAATGATGCGCAGGCATTCTTTTTCAAGCATTCTTTGCTGCTGGCCCCAGAATCTTGTAAAATCCCTGATGTCCATTCGGATGCCGCCTGCCAGCAGGTCGCCTCCCAGGTCCTGTGCCACCTGGTTGAAACACTTGAGAGTTACCATGACGGTTTTGCTCTGCTCATCAGCTTTCTGCTTTTCCGGAATATCTTTATAATCGCCCCGCAGTCCGCTGTATGCTCCTTTTTTCCGGAAAGCCGCCCCGAAAACCCCGGGCATGGCGGCGGAAAGCGCTATGGTGCAGGGCTCCTTAATATAAGTCCTTTCCGGCTCGTCAATGGCTTGGCCGTCCATGAACACTGTCTGTATGTTTTTGTCTATGTAGTCCTTACCCGCAGGCAGATTTTTTTCAAGGAAATGTTTTACCGATATACCCGCAGAAGCTTCAAACCTTATGCCCAGGGTAAGCATCAGGCGAATCAGCGGTCGCAGGCTTTCCGGCAGGGTAATTTTTATTTCATCCTCGGGTGCGCTTGTCATTTAAGTTTCAGATTTCGATATTTAAAGAGCCCGGCCCTTAGAAACATTTTTCCGTTTCGGGCCGGGCGCTTCGGGGTTTAACGATTTTCCCGGGTCAAAAGTTATAAACGGTATCCAGATCGGAATCGCTTACCTGGAAGGTCACGTTGTGAGGCGCAAAGGCTTCCTTGCGGAAATAATCGGGCAAGCGATCGTCTTTGGCTCCGAACCCTGCGCGCTCGTTGAAGTCCCGTTCAATCTTCAGTATTTTTTTGCCCATATCATTTACATCGTCTGCAGTGAAATTTAACCCGTGAAACGCGTTGATCATGTCGAGTAAAGCCTGGAATGTTTCCTGCTGATCAAGGATGGCAAAGGCTATAAACAGGCACATTCCGGTCGAGTCAATTGCGGCTGTTGCTATTTGCAGATCCCGCGACAGACCGATCTGGCCGTCGGGCTTGAGGGCGTCCACATTACCCCCCACTCCAAGGATGTTTGCGGTGACCGCATACCCTGCGGTATGATCGGCGCCCATGGTGGATGTGGCATAGGTAACACCCATGCCCTGTACAGCCCTGGG